>NZ_JBQKJR010000001.1:0-200738 GCF_052117165.1 Agathobaculum sp. LCP25S3_E8 | reverse complement strand
GGTCAGACAACTTGAATAATTAAAGACCACACACAACCCCGGCGGGCCGGGGGGGCGCCCCCCCCCCCCCCCCCCCGCTTTTCTATTATGGTATGCAAACGAAAGGAGGAGAAATTAAAACTCCTCCATGCGCTTAAGATAACGCCATAGTGTGGCGCGGCTGATACCCAGCCGATCGGCAGCTGCCTGCCGGTTGCCGCCGGCCTCTTCCAAAGCTTTGCGTAGCTTTGCGGTATCAATTGTATTGGCGGAACGGCGGGGCGTATTGCTGGCGGTGGTCATAGTATGAATGCTGTGTGCCAGCAGTTGTGAGACAAAGGCGGCGTCAATGCTGTTGCTGCGGCACAGAACAACCATTCGCTCACAGAAGTTTTGCAGTTCGCGAATGTTGCCGGGCCAGAGCTGTGCACTCAGCAGGCTTGCCGCATCCGGATCGAGCGGCAAGGAATCGCGACCGGCACGTTGGCAAAAGCGAGCGATAAACTGTTCTGCCAACAATGGAACATCGCCTTTGCGTTCCCGTAATGGTGGCAAACGGAAGTCCAGAACATCAATGCGATATAACAGATCTTCACGAAACAGCCCCTTTTTCACTTGCGTATACAGGTCCTTATTGGTGGCGCAAATTACGCGCACGTCAACGCGGATCACTTTATCGTCTCCCAGACGCATCACTTCTCTCTCCTGCAATACACGCAGCAAGCGGCCCTGCAATGCCAGTGGGATTTCTGATATTTCATCCAGAAAGATCGTACCGCGATGGGCTTGCTCAAATAAACCGAGCTTGCCGTTTTTATTTGCCCCGGTAAAGGCGCCCGCCACATAGCCGAACAATTCGCTTTCCAGTAGATTTTCAGGCAGCGCGGCGCAGTTGATGGCTACAAAAGGCTGTGCGCTGCGGCTGCTGGCATTGTGGATGGACTGCGCAAATAATTCTTTGCCGGTACCGCTTTGACCGATAATTAAAATATCCGAGGCGGTTGAAGCATAGGCACGCGCAGTATCGATTGCCGCTTTCAGTGTCGACGATACGCCAACGATAGATTCAAACGTATATTTTGCAATATGTCCCCGTTCATATATCTTGCCGCGCAGCTTGATTTCGGTTTCTTGCAGCTGCGTTGCATTGAGAAACGCCAAAACGCAGCCGACTTCCTCGCCGTGCAGCAGCAGGGCAACTTTTTTGAAGGAAAGATGCGTGTTTCCATAAGGAACAATTTCATCAATATAAGATTGGCTGCTGCAAACCGCAGCAGTGATGCGCGGCGAGTGTAATACATCCTGAATGTGCATTCCGATATACCAGTTTCCCGGCGCAAGATTCAGGATTTTTTGTGCAGCGGTGGATAGTGCCGTGATGCGATGATCTTTGTCCAGCGAGATCAACCCTTCAAAGGCATTATCCAACATGGCCTGATTGCTCAGAACAAATTCGCGGTTGCGGCGGCTGGTGACGCCCAATTGCCGGGCAGACATGAGCGCATTCCAGATAGAATCGTGGCTGGAGCACAGCAATGTATGATGCACACCAAAATTCTCTGCGTAGATGCAGCCGCGAATACCGCCAATGATGATTTGACGGCCGCTGGAAACGGCCTGTTCAACGTTGCGATAGATTTCCTCTTCGGTATTCTCCTTGAGATAAAAAATCTTACAGTTGATTTTGAAAAATTCCAAAAGGCGATCCAATCCTTCGAACATATTGGGAGAGCCAATCACTGCCGCAGGAATATCGCCAAACCGCTCGCGCACTTCAAAAATGGTTTGCAGAATATCGTTGGCGCTGATCATCAATTCAATGACAGGAATATGGAAATGCTTGTGCTGCAAATCGTAAGCGGTGCCGCCGCGCGCGATAATGACATCTGCATCCGGATTGCTGTTTAGGAATTCCTGCGTGGTGCTGGCCTGCGTGATAGTCAGCTCATAGCGGTCTTCTGAAGAAGAGAGCTGCTCCTGCTGTTCGATTTCATTCCAGACCTGACAGACTAGTTCGTTCATTTCTTCGAAAGGGACAATCATCAGTATTTTTATCAAGGCAGAGCCTCCTGTCGGTGCATGAAATGTTTCTTGAAACGGTGTTTCTACAAAGATGAAACGCTTTCTTCGAATATACTGCAACAAGGGAAAAAAGTCAACACGCGGCGTGGTTGGTTTATGCATAACGACGATAAAAAAGGCGAAATCCGGTCAATATTCTTTTTTCTTTGAAATCTTTCAGCTTGGCACGGGATTTGCGTCTCTAGAGAGACAGATGAATAAAAGGGAGTAGGTGGCACTTGATGAAAGTACGCGTGCTGGTTGACTCTGCTTTGTCGGATTCCGGACGGCAATATCTGCTGGATCGATATTATGAATTGGTGGTTGCGCCGCGAGATATTGATGCGCAAACCGATATGGCGCAATCGTGCGATGCAATGCTGCTGCATCAGGGAAGCTGGTCGCGCGAGCGTCTGCAACAGGCTGGAGCGCGGCTGAAAGTAATTTGCACACCCGGTTTTGATGTAAATCGTATCGACTTGTCTGCTGCAAGCGCATTGGGGATTTGGGTGGTGGACAGCGATGCGGCGGGAGTGGAATCCCGTGCCGAGTATGAAATTGCGCTGCTGCTGTCCTGCTGCAAGCAGATTATCCGCATGGACTATCTGGTTCATTCGCACAATGCAGCAGCCTTTTCCCCTGCGGACAACGCGGAGTTGCGCGGGAAAAAAATCGGTTTTGTCGGATGGGATGAAACCGCGGCGTTGGTGGCGCACAAATGCAGGCTTGCGTTTGAAATGGAAAGCTGCTGTATGCCGCAAAATCAGGAACAAATGCTGCCGGCAACTGTTGAGCGGTGCGACAACCTGGAAACCCTATTGGCCGAGTCCGATTTTGTCTGCATCCATGCTCCGCTAAAGTTTGGGGTGTTGGATCGTTCCTGCTTTTGTCGCATGAAGCCGACCGCGTACCTGCTGTGCATCACAAATGAACAGGTGCTGAATTGTTCTGATCTGTGTGATGCGCTTTGGCAAAAAACATTGGCCGGCGCTGCGATTGGACAGGGCGTGCGGCAGCAGCCAAGTGGGGAACAGCTTTGGCAACAACCGGGCGTGCTGCCGATTTTACAGCAGGCTTGCTATACATACGAGGCGCTCAATCGGATGGATTTGTTTGCCGCACAGGCACTGGATACAATTCTGTGTGGGTATCGCGTGCCGGAATTATGTACACATCCGGAATTCCCGCGAATTCATCTGCACAGCTGATCATGCATGCGAAAAAAGCCGGAGGTGAAGAGCGTTTCTTACAGCCGATGGTTTTAAATAAAAAATTAATAGGAGGAAAAAATATGTTTAACCTACAAAAAATCACCGATAAGCTAACGGATGGCAGGATTCCGGTCGGATCTCATGTTGGGTTTGACAGTCCGTTTCTGACGGAAGCGCTCGCAGGCTGCGGTTTTGACTTCATCTGGATCGACGCGGAGCACTCCGCTATTGACAAAAAGGATATCCAGAACCATTTGCTCGCGTGCCGCGCAGCGGGTGTGGCCGGTATCGTCCGTGTGCCATGGAATGATCATGTGTTTATCAAGAGTGTGCTCGATATGGGCGCAGATGGCATTATCGTCCCGATGGTTCGGTCATTGGAAGAAGCAAAAATAGCTGCTGCAGCAACGCATTATCCACCGAATGGTGTACGCGGCATGGGTACCCGTCGTGCAGTCAATTACTCGATGTGGGACAAAGCGGAGTACACTGCCAACGAGGATAAGCACATCTGGACGATTGTACAGATCGAGCATGTCGATGTGGTCAAGGATCTCGAAGCGATCGCGGCGCTGCCCGGTATTTCCGGTTTTGTCATTGGTCCAAATGATTACGCCATGAGCATGAACACGCAGGAGCATCGTTACACAGCTGCTTCTCCCGAAGCCAAGGCGGAGTTTGATAAAATCGGCGAGATTCTGCGCAAAACCGGCAAGCCCTTCGGTGTATCCGGCGCATACAGTGAGCAATTTGTCAAGGACTGGCTTGGCCGCGGTGCCAACTGGCTGTGCATGAACTTTGATTTCAATTACATCGTCAACGGAGGTAAGAATGTGCTCAAGGGCGCGCATGAGGTGTTCGACGCACTTGGACAGGCATATTAAACAGTTTATACACGAAATGTGCAAACAACGGCATGCAGTGGGAGCGTAGGGAGGGTTTATGTTCGAAGAACGCAAGATACAGGAAATCGCCCGACAGATTCGCCGGGATATTGTCACCATGACACAAGCAGCCGGTTCGGGACATCCGGGCGGATCGCTTTCTGCGGCCGATCTGCTGGCAGCGCTTTATTTCACCGATCAGTTCCGCTGCGATCCGCACAATCCGGGCTGGGACGAACGCGACCGCTTTATCCTCTCCAAAGGACATACCGCGCCGGTCATTTACAGCGTGCTTGCGCGGCGAGGCTTTTTCCCACCGGAAGAGCTGCTGACGCTGCGCAGATTGGGTTCGCGCCTGCAGGGACACCCCAAAAAGGACGCAACGCCTGGTTTGGACTGTTCATCCGGCTCGCTCGGACAGGGGCTTTCGGTCGCAAACGGCATGGCTTTTGCTTTGCGCCGCCGCGGATCGGATGCGCGTGTTTACTGCCTGATGGGCGACGGCGAATTACAGGAAGGTCAGGTATGGGAGGCGGCGATGTTCGCGCCCCAGCACGAGCTGGACAATGTGTGTGCAATTGTGGACTATAACAACATACAGCTGGACGGTGAGGTTAGCGAAATCAAGGATGTTTATCCGCTGCGCGAAAAGTGGGAGGCATTCCGCTGGAATGTGATTGAAGCGGACGGCCATAATGTACGCGAGATGTACGAAGCGTATCAGGCGGCGCGGGCCTGCAAGGGTAAACCGACGGTCATTCTGGCGCGCTGTATCAAAGGCAAGGGCGTTTCTTATATGGAAAACAGCGCCAAGTGGCACGGAACAGCACCAAATGATGAGGAATATGCGCAGGCGATGGCAGAACTGGAGGTGCAGGCATGAAGGATACCCCGATGCGCGACGGCTACGGCAGAGCCATTTTGGAGCTGAGCCAAAAGCATGAGGATGTGATGGTGCTGGATGCGGATGTGGCCAAATCCACCCGTTCAGAGTGGGTGAAAAAGGAAAATCCGTCGCACTTCCTGGACTGTGGTATTTCCGAACAGGATATGGTGGGCACGGCATCCGGCATGGCGCTGGCAGGATTGACCCCTTTTGTCTCAACCTACGGTGTGTTTCTCGCGGGGCGCGCGTGGGATCAGCTGCGTAATACGGTCTGCTATAATCACTTGAATGTCAAACTTGCAGGTGCACATGGCGGCATTTCGGTCGGTCCGGATGGAGCGACGCATCAGGCGCTTGAGGATGTTGCTCTGATGCGTACGCTGCTGGGGATGACCGTGGTTGTGCCGTGCGATGCGATTGAAACCTATAAAGCGACCATGGCGTTGTATGATACGCCCGGCCCATGCTATATCCGTTTTGGGCGCGAAGCGGTGCCTGTTATCACCGACGATGACACACCGTTTGTACTTGGAAGAAATAGACTGGTGCGGGATGGCGCCGATGTGGTATACTTGGCAAACGGTTATCTGGTGTATCAGGCAATGCGGGCAGCGGAAAAACTTGCTGACGAAGGAATCTCCGCGCGTGTGGTTGACGTACATACGGTCAAACCGCTTGACCGGGAGGATATCATTCGGCATGCGTCCGAGACCGGCGCGGTGGTTGTCTGTGAAGAACACCAGATTAACGGCGGTCTGGGCAGTGCGGTCTGTGAGGCGGTATCGGAAAGCGTATGTGTTCCGGTGGAACGCATTGGTGTGCGAGACTGCTTCGGAGAGAGCGGCAGTCCGGAAGAACTGATTGAAAAGTACGGTCTTGGCATGGATGAATTATGTCGGGCTGCACGTAAGGTAATCGCGAGGAAATAGCGGTAACGCAGGCGAGGGAGGGACAGGCATGAAGATAGATGCAAAGCAGGAGCTGGCACAAAAGCAGATGCTTTCGCAGGCGCAGGTGCAGTCTCTTAACATTCTTGCCATGACGGGAGATGAATTGGAACAGTTTGTGCAGCGAGAGGTGGAGGATAATCCGCTGCTTGAACAGCCGGACTGTACAGCGGCGTCTGTTTTGCAGACAGGCGGATGCCGTGTATCGCTTTCCCGCGCTTCGGGTGAGGACGAGGCAGCTTACCGAGATATTCCTGCGCCGGAACAGATAAGCCTGCGCGATCATTTGCGTGGTCAGCTGGATGAGCGCGTGCTGAATGCAGCGGAAATGCGCTGCATGTGCTTTCTGATCGATTCGCTGGATGGGCAAGGCTTTTTGGACGCGAGCGCGCAGGAGGTCGCCAGTGTGATGCATGTTGACCCGGCGCTGGCAGTTCGATGCGTGGAGCGCTTGCGAGCGCTCGATCCGCCGGGGGTCGGTGCACGAGATCTGGGGATTGTCTGGCCTTGCAGCTTGGGCGCGCAGGCAAAAGCAATGCAGCGTTTGAAACGCTGCTGCAAGGCCATCTGGAGGATCTGGCGGCGGGACATTTCCAAAAGATTACCAAGGAAACCGGGATTTCACGGCTGATTCAGCACCGTTGTCTGGAGGCCATTCGCAAGTTGAATCCACATCCGGCTGCGGCGTTCAGCGAGGAGACGGTGGGCTATGTCGTGCCCGATTTGATTTGCGAGTATACCGACGGCGAATGGCAGATTCAGATCAATGACCGGTGGATGGGTTCGGTCGGGATATCTGCGATGTATGACCGCCTGCTGCGTGCGGATAACAGTCCGGCGGTGCATGAGTATTACAGTGAACGACTTGCAAGGGCACGTTTTGTGGTTTCGTGTATTGAAAAAAGACGTATTACTTTGTTGAACATTGCGCAGCGTGTCGTGGAACGGCAAAGTGGGTTTTTATTGTCCGGACAGGCGCTGCGACCGTTTACGTTCCGGCAGCTGGCGGAGGAGATGGGCGTACATGAGTCTACCGTCAGCCGCGGCGTGCGGGATAAATATATTCAAACCCCGCGGGGTGCAATGTTGTTGCGTGAATTATTTACTATTTCGTTGGACGTTGGGGAAACAGTCAGCCAGGCGCAGGCGTTGGAAATGCTCAAAGCGTTGATCTCACGGGAGGATAAAACCTGTCCGTTGAGCGATCAGGTGTTGGCTGACCGCCTGCACCGACAGGGCGTGGCGCTGGCGCGCCGCACGGTGGCAAAATACCGAGAATCCCTTGGCATCCCCAGTGCGGCCCAGCGAAAACGATAGAAAAGGAGTGCTTGTATATGAAGTTCCCGGTGGAAACCATTCGCGCATTTGGCGAGGCAGTCTCGGTCAAGGCCGGTATGACGCCTGAGAATGCAAAGATTTTTATCGATAATATGATTAACGCGGATCTGCGTAATGTGCGTTCACATGGTATCACCAAATTCCGCGGCTATCTGTCCCGTGTGGAGCATGGTGCGTCCGATATCAAGGCGGAGCCGACGATTATCAGGACGGCTCCCAGTGCACTGACGGTTGACAGCAACAACGGTATGGGTACTACGGTCGCCTGGAAGGCAATGGAGGCATGCATTGATGCTGCGCGCGAAACCGGCGTGGCATTTGCAACCATCAAAAATGCTTCTCACCACGGCTTCGGCGGTTACT
Organism: Agathobaculum sp. LCP25S3_E8; assembly: GCF_052117165.1. Lineage (NCBI taxonomy): Bacteria > Bacillati > Bacillota > Clostridia > Eubacteriales > Butyricicoccaceae > Agathobaculum > Agathobaculum sp. LCP25S3_E8. Next base: position 193,069 of record NZ_JBQKJR010000001.1, on the reverse strand, counting down.
ACGTCATGCATGCGGCTGAACAAGGTATGATTGCGTTTGAGGCATGCAATACTCCCAAACTGGTTGCGCCGTTCGGTGGTGCAAAGCCGATGCTGGGTACCAATCCGTTATCCATCGCGGTGCCCGCAGGCAAGCACCCGATGCTGGTATGCGATATGGCAACCAGCGTTGTCGCCAAGGGCAAGATTGCGCTGGCCATGAAGGAAGGCCGCTCGATTCCGGATACCTGGGCACTGGACGCACAAGGCCGTAAGACAACCGATCCGGTTGCGGCCAACACAGGCGTGCTGCTGCCGTTCGGTGGTCCGAAAGGATATGCGATTTCGCTGATTATCGATGTCCTGTGTCACAGTCTGGCTGGCGCAAATGACAGCCAGCACATCCCGCGTGTATTTGAGAACCTTGAGGAGCCGTCCAACATCGGTTACGTGATGTGTGTCATCGATATCCGCAAGTTCCTGCCGCTTGAGGATTTTGAGCAGAGCGTGGACGCGCTGTTTGAAAGCATCAAGGCCTGCCCGCCGGCGGAGGGATCGAATGCAGTGCTGATCCCGGGTGAAATTGAATATGAGGCAACCCAGAAAAACCGTTCGGAAGGCATCGAGCTTTCCGAACCGGTGCTCAAGGAATTTCATGAGCTGTCCGAAAAGTACGGCGTGGAATTCCCGTTCTAAAGACCAATCTCTTCTTTTCTCTCTTTATATACCTGCTGCGCCTGCGGGCGCGCGGCAGAGGGCGTCGCTTTTGGCGGCGCCTTTTGTCGTTTTTGCATCTGGTTGACAAACCACGGCCCGGACGATACAATGTCACATATTGCAAGGAAGGGAGCGCGGGACATGAAGCATCGGCATTCACACGGGCCACGGTCAATCGACCGGCTGGCGTATCAATCCGGGATGCGTGGCTGGAATCCGATGTTTAAAACCGTATTGGCGGTGGGTACGCTCATTCTGTGCCTTGCCGCTGACCGGCCTACGGTGTCTGTCGCAGTGATTGTTGTGCTGGCAGCGCTGCAAAAGGGCAAGGGAAAATTGCTGCTGCGGGATTATTTCGGTCTGCTGCTCGTGCCGCTGACCTTTCTGCTGCTGGGCGGCGCGGCCGTCGCGTGCGACATTGCTGCCTCACCTGCGGGCAACTGGAATCTGTCGCTTCCGTGGTTTTATGTATGCGCGAGTGCGGACAGCGTGCGATTTGCCGCGGCGCTGGTGCTCAAGGCGCTGGGAGCGGTCAGCGCCATGTATCTGCTTGCCTTGACGACCACTGCCTGCGAGTTGGTGGACGTACTGCGCCGCGCGCATCTTCCGCCGCTGCTGTGCGAACTGATGTACCTTATTTACCGCTTTGTATTTGTGCTGCTGGATATGTACGGACGTATGCGGCAGGCTGCGGGTACGCGGCTGGGCTGGCGGGATTTCCGTACCTCGTGCCGAACGTTCGGCGGCACGACGGGCAACCTGCTGGTGCTGGCGCTGCGCCGCTCACGCGTCTATGCGGACGCGATGGCCGCGCGCGGCTATGACGGAGATTTGCGCTTTCTGGAAGAGGAAAAGCCGGTGCGCGGTGCGCAGATTGTCTGGATGCTGCTGTTCTGGGCGGTGCTTTTGACGCTTGCGGTACGATAAAAGAAGGGGGAAAGACGGATGCAACCGATTTTGCAGGCGAAAAACCTGCGTTTTTGCTATGACTCCGGTGCGCCCGCGTTGGACGGCGTATCGCTTGATGTGCATGCGGGCGAGCGCATCGCGGTGCTCGGCCCGAACGGGGCGGGGAAGTCCACCTTTTTCCTGTGCCTGAATGGGGTGCTGACACCGGAGAGCGGTCAAATCCTGCTACGGGGTAAGCCGGTTGACAAAAAGACACGTAAAACCCTGTGCGAACAGGTCGGAATTGTGTTCCAGAACGCGGATGACCAGATTATCGCATCGACCGTCGCGGCAGAGGTCTCCTTCGGACCGATGAATCTGCGTCTGCCGCGTCAGGAGGTCGCGCGGCGCGTCGACCACGCGCTGGATTACATGGATTTGCAGGCGTTTCGCGCGCGTCCGCCGCATGATTTGTCGGGTGGGGAGAAAAAGCGTGTGTCGATTGCGGACATTCTGGCGATGGAGAGCGAGATAATCCTGCTGGACGAACCGGCGGCCTCGCTTGACCCTGCGGGGGAGGAGCGGCTGGAGCGGGTGCTTGCCCGCCTGTCGGACGAGGGACGGACGCTGCTTATCTCTACGCACGACATGGATTTTGCCTTCCGCTGGGCAACGCGCATAGTGGTGTTTTCCGCAGGGCGTATCCTTGCCGACGGCCCGCCGCAGACTGTGCTGGCGGATGAAGCCGTGCTGCGGCAGGCGCATCTGCGCCGCCCAATGCTGATGGAGGTGTGGGACGCACTGCGCGCGCGGGAATTGGTGCTGCCGGATGTGCCTTGCCCGCGGACGCCGGAGGCACTTGCCCATCTGCTCGACCGGCAGCGGCGTTAGAGAAATGTTGCGGATTTTGGAAGAATTCGATACAATGCGGAGCGCTTGTGTTGACAGCGGTTCCGAGCGTGATATAATGAATATGCTTCTTCCGGGCGCCTGCGTCCGGAAATCAAAAGGTGCCTGCCATTTTCTCCGGCAGGAGAATAGGGAAAGAGGTGCAAATCCTCTGCGGTCCCGCCGCTGTAAGGGAAGAGCGCGCTGCCGAATGCGTCACTGAGCCGGATGGCTCGGGAAGACCGGCTGCGTGTGAGGACACCCGAGCCAGAATACCTGCCTTTTGGGATGGAAGCGCATACGGCTACGAGCGATGGCCGGTTGTGCGTCAGCCCGGCTCTCCGGCAAAGGGAGAGGCGGGCGTTCAGCGCCGGCCTGATGTGTGGGAAGCATCGGGGTACGGCGTATTTTTGTATCCGCATTTTTTCGCGGGAAAGGAGAAAATATGACACAAAAACAACGAAAACTGGTTCGGATGACGGCCTGTGCCGCACTTTTGTGCGGTGTCGCGCCGACGGCGGGCGCCATGCACATCATGGAGGGCTTTCTGCCGCCCAACATGTGCATCCTGTGGGGCGTGATTGCGCTGCCGTTCCTGCTGGCGGGGTATTTCTCGCTCAAGAAAACCGTGGCGCGCGACCGGCGCGCGGTGACACTGGTGGCGATGGCGGGCGCGTTTATCTTTGTTATTTCGTCGCTCAAAATCCCGTCGGTGACCGGCTCATGCTCGCACATGACCGGCACGGGACTGGGCGCAATCCTGTTCGGTCCGGCGGCGGTGTCCGTTCTGGGCGTGATTGTGCTGCTGTTTCAGGCGATTCTGCTTGCGCATGGCGGCTTGACCACATTGGGCGCGAACACCTTTTCCATGGCGGTTGCGGGGCCGTTTGTTGCGTTTGGAATTTACAGGCTGTGTCTGCGACTCAAGGTGAATAAAAAAGTGTCGGTTTTTCTGGCGGCGGCGCTGGGTGATTTGATTACCTATTGCGTGACGAGCGTGCAGTTGGCGGTGGCTTATCCGTCCGCAACGGGCGGCGTTTCCGGTTCGGTGCTGGAATTTCTCGGCGTGTTTGCGCCGACGCAGCTGCCGCTGGCGGTGCTGGAAGGCGTGCTGACCGTCATTATCATGATGGCACTCGAGGCCTACGCGCAGCCTGAGCTGCGCGCCGTTGGATTTGAGGAGGCGGGCGCATGAATAAGAAGGACAGAACGCTGATGATTGTGCTGCTTCTGCTTTGCGCGGTGCTGATTGTCACGCCCGTGCTGGCCTTGCGCGGCGCAGAGTTCGGCGGTTCGGATGATGCGGGCAGCGAAAAGGTGGCCGAACTCACGGGCGAGGAATACGAGCCTTGGGCAACGCCTGTGTTTGAGCAGCTGCTCGGCGGGGAGTTGCCGGGTGAGCTGGAAAGCCTGCTGTTCTGCGTGCAAACCGGTGTGGGCGTGGGCGTAATTGCGTTTTTCCTCGGCCGTTTTGTTGAGCGGAAAAAGCAGGAAAGCGCGCGCGCGGCGCAAAAGGAGCAATGAGAAAAGCGGGCAGGGCGGGTTTGCAGTCCGTCCTGCCCCTGCTGCTTGCGGGGAGGTGACCGAAATAACATGGAGCAAATGACCTATCAGGGCGGACGGGCGCTGCGGCGCGGCTGGACAACCGGTTCGTGTGCGGCAGCGGCGGCACAGGCGGCGGCAATGCTGCTGCTGACGGGCGCAGCCCCTGCTGAAATCGCCTTGCAAACTCCGGCGGGGCTGACCTTTCATCTCCCGGTCGAGCAGCCACGCTGGGAGGATGGCGCGGCGGTTTGCACCGTATGCAAGGACGCGGGCGATGACCCGGATGTGACGAACGGTGTTCGTATCTCGGCGGCGGTGCGCCGCGCGGAAAGCGGCGTTGCAATCGAGGGCGGCACGGGCGTTGGGCGCGTGACGCGTCCCGGCCTTTCGGTTCCCGTGGGCGAGGCTGCCGTCAATCCCGGCCCGCGCGCCCAGATTACGGCGGCGGTCGAGCGTGCCGCCCGCGAAACCGGTTACACAGGCGGCTTTTCGGTCGTCGTTTCGGCGGAAAACGGAGAGGAACTGGCCAAACAGACCTATAACGAACATCTGGGCGTGATGGGCGGCATTTCCATCCTCGGCACAAGCGGCGTGGTCGAACCGATGAGCGAAAAGGCGCTGGTGGACACCATCCGGCTCGAGCTGGACAGTCTGTACGCCGCAGGGCAGCGCATTGCGTTCCTGTGTCCGGGCAACTATGGTACGGATTTTGCGCGTGACACGCTGGGGCTGGACCTCGAGCGGGCGGTCAAGTGCTCCAACTATATTGGAGAGACGCTCGACCATGCGGCGTTCCGCGGCTTTGCGGACATTCTGCTGGTCGGTCACGCGGGCAAGCTGGTCAAACTGGCCGCAGGCGTGATGAACACACACTCGTCGGTCGCGGACGGGCGGCAGGAGATTTTCACCGCACACGCGGCGCTCGCTGGTGCGGAGCGCGCGACGCTCGAAGGGTTGATGAGCGCGGTATCGGTCGATGCCTGCATCGACTTGCTGGATGCCGCCGGACTGCGAAATGCGGTGATGGCGCGCATCGGCAAGGCGATGGAAGAGCGACTTCGGCTGCGGTTGCGCGGCAAAGCACAAGTGGAGTTTGTGATGTTTACAGGAAAATACGGCATTCTGACACAGTCGCCCGGAGCGCGGGCGTTGTGTGAGCGGTTAAAGGAGACAGTATGAGCAAGGGAATATTATACGGTGTGGGCGTGGGTCCGGGCGACCCGGAACTCATGACGGCCAAAGCCATCCGCGTGATGAGGGAGAGCGACGTGATTGCGGTGCCGCAGTCGGGGGCGGGCGAACAGACCGCGCTGCAAATCGCGGCGCAGTACATCGGGGACAAGCCGGTGCTGCACTGCGAGATGCCGATGACGCGCGACAGGGCAAAGCGCGATGCCTGCCACGACCGCGCGGCGGACGACATTTGCGCGCAGCTGGACGCGGGCAAAACCGTGGCGTTCCTGACGCTCGGCGACCCGACTGTGTATTCGACCTGCTGGTATGTGCTGCGGCGCGTGCAGGCGCGCGGCTACGCGACCGAAATCGTGCCGGGCGTGCCGTCCTTTTGTGCGGCGGCGGCCGCACTGGGCCGCGCACTGTGCGAGGACAGTGAAATGCTGCATATCATTCCTGCCTCACACGGAGGGTTAGATGCAGCGCTCGATTTACCCGGCAGCCGCGTGCTGATGAAGGCGGGCAAGTCGATTTTGGAGGTGCGCGACACGCTGGCCGCGCGCGGAGAACTGGCAAACGCGGCGCTGGTCGAACGGTGCGGCATGGAAGGGCAGCGCATTGTGACCGACCTTGCGGAACTGGACGAGCCGACCGGATATTTTTCCATCATTCTAGTAAAGGAGGGGCAGGCATGATCTATTTTGTCGGCGCAGGCTCGGGCGCGCCCGACTTGATTACCGTGCGCGGCGCAAAGCTGCTGGGCGAAGCGGACATGATTGTGTACGCGGGTTCGCTGGTCAATCCTGCTCTGCTCGAGTATAAAAAGGACGGCTGTGAAGTATACGACAGCGCCAAAATGACGCTCGAACAGGTCATTGCCGTTATGGCGCCAGCGGCACAGGCGGGTAAGACGGTTGTACGCTTGCACACGGGCGACCCGTGCGTGTACGGTGCGCACCGCGAACAGATGGACGCGCTCGACCGGCTGGGACTGGCATACGAGGTCTGCCCAGGCGTTTCTTCGTTCTGCGGCGCGGCGGCAGCGCTCAAAGCTGAATATACGCTGCCGAACGTCAGCCAGACGGTCATCCTGACCCGCATGGAGGGGCGCACGCCCGTGCCGGAGAAAGAGCAGATTGAGTCCCTTGCCGCGCACGGCGCAACGATGGTGATTTTCCTGTCCGCGGGACAGATGAAAAAACTGTCCGCGCGGCTGATTCAGGGCGGCTATGCCCCCGAAACGCCCGCCGCCATCGTCTATAAGGCGACATGGCCGGACGAAAAGGTCATCCGCACAACGGTGGCGGGGCTGGCCGAGGCTGCTGCACGCGAGGGCGTGACCAAAACCGCGCTGATTACGGTCGGCGGTTTTCTGGGTGACGACTATGAGCGGTCAAAGTTATACGACCCGTCGTTTTCTACGGGCTTCCGAGAGGCCAGCCGATGAAGCACGCGAAATTTGTCTCGTTCACTGCCGTCGGCGCGCAGACTGCGCGCAAAGCAGCGGCGCTTTTACCTGAATTTTTGACCGAGCGGTATGCCCGCACGGTGGACCCTTCGCTTTCCGGTACACAGCTTTCGCGCTTTGCGCAGCAGGCGATGGTGGACTGTGACCTGATTGTGTTCGTCGGGGCGGCAGGCATTGCGGTGCGCGCAGTCGCGCCGTACCTTGCGGGCAAGGCGTTCGACCCGGCGGTGCTGGTTATCGACGAGGCGGGGCGGTTTGTCATTCCGGTTTTGTCCGGCCATCTCGGCGGCGCGAACGCGCTGGCGCAGCGGCTGGCGGACGGCCTCGGCGCGCAGGCGGTCATCACGACCGCAACCGACGCACGCGCGGCTTTCGCGGTTGATACATGGGCGGCGGCACATGACTGCACGGTGGTTGACCCGGCAAATATCAAATACGTTTCTGGTGCGCTGCTGCGCGGCGAGACAGTCGGGCTGCGGTCGGATTTTCCGGTCGAGGGGCGCTTGCCCGCGCAGGTGACGCTGGACGGCACACCGGAAAGCGGTTTTTACATCGGCTTTGACATCAAAGCCGCGCCGTTTGCGCACACACTGCATCTGATGCCGCGTGTCGTTTTCCTTGGTATCGGCTGTCGTAAGGGAACGGGCGCGCAGACGATTGAACAGGCCGCACTGGCCGCACTGGATGCCGCAGGCGTGCCATGGACGGCGGTGCGCGGCGTTGCCAGCATTGACGTAAAACAAAACGAGCCGGGGCTGCTGCGGTTCTGCGAAGCATACAGCCTGCCGCTGACTGTGTTTTCCGCGGAGACGCTGCGAGCGTTGCCGGGCGATTTTACGCCGTCGGATTTTGTCGCGCGCACGGTCGGTGTGGATAACGTGTGCGAGCGCGCGGCAGTATGCGCTGCGGCAGGCGGTGTGCTGCTTTGCCGAAAAACGGCGGGAGACGGCGTGACCATAGCGCTTGCGCAGCAGGACTGGCGCGCGGACTTTGATGAAAAACAGTTGGAGGACGGAAATTGTGAACCTCACAATGATGGGAATTGATTTTGTGCATGCGCCGCTCAAACAGCGGGAGCGCGTGTCGTTCGTGCGCGGACAGGTGCAGGCGTTATTGCCGCAGTTGGCCGAAATGCCGGGCGTTGCGGGCTGTGTGCTGCTGGCGACCTGTAACCGCACCGAGTTGTATGTGCACGGTGAGGATGGCGTGTCGCTTGACCCGCTCGCTATGCTTGCCCGCGCAGCGGGCTTTGACGCGGCGGTGTTTCGCGGGTTGAGCGTGACCCGCACGGGCGATACGTGCGTGCAGCATCTGATGGCGGTCGCGGCGGGGCTGGAATCCCAGATTTTCGGGGACGACCAGATTCTCACGCAGGTGCGCGATGCCGCTGCGCTTGCACGTGAGGCAAAAACCATGGACAGCGTGCTCGACACACTGTTTCGCCGCGCGGTGACCGCGGGCAAGCGCGTGCGCACCGAGGTCAGGCTCACCGGCGTACCCGCGTCTGCGGCGACGGCGGGTGTGCGGCGGGCACAGGACTTTTTCGGTGCGCTGGAAGGCCGTCGCGCGGTTGTCATCGGCAATGGAGAGATGGGCCGCCGCGCGGCGGAGGCGCTGCGCGCGCAGGGCTGCGCCGTAACGGTCACGCTGCGCAGCTATCATCACGGCGAGACGATTGTCCCCGCCGGGTGCGATACCTTTCCGTATGACCGGCGGTGTGAGGTGCTGGAGGGCGCGGACCTCGCGGTCAGCGCAACGACCAGCCCGCATTTTACACTCACCGCGCAGCAGATTCGTGATTTGCGCCAGCCGCCGCGTTTGCTGCTCGACCTTGCCATGCCGCGCGATATCGAGCAGGCGGCGGGCGAAGATGCGCGCGTGACGCTGTATAACCTGGACGATTTGGGCGATTTGGACGATTCGCGCAACGACGCGGCAAAACGGGCGGCGGCGCGCATTCTGGAGGAGGAGCAGGCGGAGTTTTATCGGTGGCATGCCTACCGGCAGGCATTGCCCGTGATTGCTCAAATCAAAGATACCGCGCTCGACCGGCTGCATTTTGACCATGCCTACGGTGATTTGTACCGGGAAGGCGATATGGATGGGCTGATGGAACTCGCGGTCGGCAAAACGGTGGATTTGCTGCTGGGCGGCATGAAGGAACTGGTGGACGCGGGCAGGCTGGAGGCATGTCTTGCGCATATGAGAAAGGGGAGCGGTAGATGAAGCTGTATTGCATCGGCATCGGGCCGGGCGGCGCGGAGCAGATGACGCTGCGCGCGGTGCGCGCACTGGAGCAGTGCGACTGCGTGGCGGGGTACGGGCTGTACCTTGACCTCATTGCAGAATTAATCGAGGGCAAAGCACGCATCCAGACCGGCATGACGCACGAGGTGGACCGCTGCACAGCGGCGCGCGACGCAGCGAAGGAAGGGCATACGGTCGCAGTCGTTTCGTCGGGCGACGCAGGTGTGTATGGCATGGCGGGGCTGCTGTTCGAGGTGTGCGCACAGGACCCGGAAATCCAAATCGAGGTTATTCCGGGCGTGACGGCGGCGCTGTCGGGCGGCGCGGTGCTGGGCGCGCCGCTGACCAACGATTTCGCCTGTGTGTCGCTCTCGGATCTGCTGACGCCTTGGGAGGTCATTGAGAAACGCCTGCGGGGCGCGGCGCAGGGCGATTTCTGTATTGCGCTGTATAACCCGGCAAGCAAAAAGCGGGTGGACCATTTGCAGCGCGCGTGCGATATCCTGTTGGAAACGCTGCCTGCTGAGACGGTGTGCGGCACGGTGCGCAACATCGGTCGCGAAGGCGAGACATATACTTTGACGATGCTCGGTGCACTGCGCGATATGCAGGTCGATATGCTGACGACCGTGTTTGTCGGCAACAGCCGCACACGCGTGATAAACGGGCGTATGGTCACGCCGCGGGGGTATCGCGGCGTATGAAACTCGTGATTTTCTCGGGTACGAGCGAGGGACACGCGCTGTGCCGCTTTGTTTCAGCCTGCGGCGGAAACGCGGACGTTTGCGTTGCAACCGACTACGGCGCGGCGGTTATGGAGCCGATGCGCGGCATCACGGTGCATGAGGGGCGGCTGGACGCGGACGCGATGGAGGCCGTGCTGGACGCGGATACCTTGCTGGTGGATGCAACACATCCGTATGCCGCACTGGTTTCGGATAATCTGCGCGCGGCCTGCGCGCAGACCGGCGCGGAATATGTCCGTTTGCTGCGTCCCGCACTGGACAGCGAGGGCGTAATTACCGTCCCTGATACCGCCGCTGCCGTGCGCTGGTTGAATGTGCACCCCGGACGCGCGCTGCTGACAACCGGCAGCAAGGAACTGGAAGCGTTTACGGCGGTTGAGGGCTGGCGCGAGCGGCTGGTCGCGCGGGTGCTGCCGAGCGCCTCCGTGCTCGAGCAGTGCGCGTTGCTTGGCTTTGCGGGCGCGCAGATTGTTGCGATGCAGGGGCCGTTCTCGCATGAAATGAACGCGGCTCTGCTGCGGCAGACCGGCGCGGGTATTCTGGTCACCAAGGATACGGGCAAAGCGGGCGGTTTTGCGGAAAAACTGTCGGCGGCGCGCGAAGTAGGCGCGACCGTTCTTGTTATCGCCCGTCCGCGGGCGGAAGAGGGCAAAACACTGGCAGAAATGCAGGACTTTCTCGCGGCGCGCTTTGGATGGACGGCACCGGTACAGGAACAGCCCAAGCCCACGCCGCGCTTTCCGTTGTTTGTCTCGCTCGCGGGTAAAAAATGCATTGTGTTCGGCGCGGGAGCAATTGCCGCGCGGCGCGTGGGCGTTTTGCGGCGCTTCGGCGCGGCGGTGACGGTGGTTGCGCCGGAAAGTCCGGCGGATATCGCGGTCGACCATCGTCGCGGCTATGAGAAAAGCGATCTTTCGGGCGTTTTTCTGGCAGTCGCGGCCACGAATGACCGGCAGGTGAATCACCGCATCGCGGCGGACTGCGCGGATTTGCATATTCCGTGCAGCGTGGCCGACTGCGCGGCGGAATCGACCTTTTTCTTTCCCGCCGTGTGCGAGGGCGGAGGACTCACGGCAGGCGTGGTGTCGGACGGCACGGCGCACGGCAAAACGGCGGCGGCGGCAAAGCGCATCCGCGCAGTATTGGAGGAAATGACATGATTCGAGTGGGCAGCAGGGACAGTCGTCTGGCGGTCGTGCAGGCCGAGGAGGTCTGCCGCGCGCTGGGCGAGTGTGAACTCATCACAATGAAAACCACGGGCGACAAAATTCTGGATAGAACACTCGACAAAGTCGGCGGCAAGGGGCTGTTTGTCAAGGAACTGGACCGCGCGTTGGCGGACGGGCGGGTCGATTTGACCGTGCACAGCTTAAAAGACGTGCCGATGGAGCAGCCGGGCGGTCTGCCGCTCGTGGCGTTTACCAAGCGCGAGGACGCGCGCGACGCACTTGTGCTGCCGGAAAGCGGCGTGTGGGATAAGGCAAAGCCGATTGGCTGCGCGTCCGCGCGGCGGCGGGTGCAGCTGAAAGCGTTGTTTCCCGATATCGACGTGCAGCCCGTGCGCGGCAACGTGCAGACACGGCTTAAAAAGCTCGACAGCGGCGCATACGGCGCGCTGGTGCTGGCGGCAGCCGGGCTGCACCGCCTAGGCTTGCAGGACCGCATCAGCCGGTATTTTTCGGTAGATGAAATGATTCCCGCAGCGGGACAGGGCATTCTGGCTGTGCAGGGCCGCGTGGGCGAATGCGAGGATGCGGCGCGGCTGGTTGATAACATGGACGCGCGCGACTGCGCGGCGGCAGAGCGGGCGTTTATCCGCACGCTCGGCGGCGGGTGCTTTGCGCCGGTTGCGGCGTATGCCGAAACGCGGGGTGATACACTGCATCTGCGCGGGCTGTATGTGACGGCGGATGAGCAGCATATGGTGCGCGGCGCGGTGACCGGACGGCGGGTGGAAGCAGTGTCACTCGGCCGTACGCTTGCGCTGCAACTCAAACATCAGGCGGAGGGAACGGTATGACAGGAACGGTAACGCTGGTCGGCGCAGGGCCGGGCGATAAAGGACTGCTGACGACAGCGGGTGCGCAGGCAATTGCGCAGGCGGATGCGGTGGTGTATGACCGACTGGTGGGCGAGGATATTCTCGACCTCATCTCGCCGCGCGCGGAAAAAATATCGGTCGGCAAAGAAAACCATCACCATCCTGTGCCGCAGCCGGAGATTAACGAAATATTGGTGCGGCTGGCGCGCGAGGGGAAAAATGTCGTGCGTCTCAAGGGCGGCGATTGCTTTCTGTTCGGGCGCGGCGGCGAGGAGTGTGAGCATCTGCTGGCAAACGACGTGCCGTTTCGCGTGATTCCGGGCGTGACGAGTGCGCTGGCCGCGCCCGCGTTCGCGGGCATTCCGGTGACGCACCGGGACTTTACCTCGTCGGTGCACATCATCACAGCGCACGCACGCGCAGGTAGGGAACTGAAAATTGACTTTGACAGCCTTGTGCGGCTGAATGGCACGCTGGTGTTCCTGATGGGGCTGACCGCTTTGGAACAGGTGACGGATGGACTGCTGCGCGCGGGCATGCAGCCCGACATGCCCGCCGCCGTCATCGAAAACGGCGCGCGTGGTACGCAGCGCAAGGTGGTGACAACCCTTGCTGACCTTGCGGGCGCGGTGCGCGCAGCGGGGCTGCAAAGCCCGGCGCTCATCGTGGTCGGGCGGGTGTGCGCACTCAGCGATGCGCTCGATTGGTTTACGCCCTTGCCGCTGCACGGCAAAACCATCGTCGTGACCCGACCGAAAGCGCGGGCGGGTACACTCGCCGCGCGGCTGCGCATGCTGGGCGCAAACGTCATCGAAGCGTCGTGCATCGAAACCGTCGAGCGTGAGGACGTACAGCCGTTGGCGGCGGCGCTGGAGTATTCACATGACTGGGCGGTGTTCACCAGTCCGGCGGGCGTGCCTGCGACGGTGCATGCGCTGCGCAAACTTGGCCGCGACCTGCGCGCGCTCTGGGGCTGTAAGATTGCCGCCATCGGTAAGGGAACGGCGGATGCGCTGGCGGCTTACGGCCTGACCGCCGACCTGATTCCCGCGCAGTACGACGGGGAACACCTCGCGGATGCGCTGCTTTCCGCGATGCCGCAGGGCGGTTCGGCGCTGCTGCTGCGCGCGGCGCAGGGCGGGCAGATATTACCCGAAAAGCTCTCTGCCGCGGGTATCCGCGTGACCGATGTGCCGCTCTATGACACCGTGCATCGCTGCGACAAAGCGGATGCGCTGCGCGGGCTGCTGGCTGCCGGTACAATTGACGCGGTGACATTCACCAGCGTTTCGACGGTCGAGGGCTTTGCCGAGGCCATCGGCGCGGACTGCACCGGCTTTACCGCGTTCTGCATCGGTAAGCAGACTGCAGACGCCGCAAAGCGGTACTACAACAACGTGAAAATTGCAAAAAATGCAACCATAGACGACTTGGTCGCCTGCATCAAGGAGGAGATATAAATGTTCAATGACAGCATTCGCCCGCGCCGCCTGCGCACATCGAACAGCTTGTGCCGCATGGTACGCGAGACGCGCCTTTCGCCCGAAAGCCTGATTTGGCCGATTTTCGTCATGGAGGGGGAGGGCATCTATGAGAAGATTCCCTCGCTGCCCGGTCAGTATCACTATTCCCCTGACCAGCTGTACCGCATGGTCGAGCGCGCCCGCGCACACGGCGTGTCGCGCGTGATTCTGTTTGGCCTGCCGAAGGAAAAGGACGAAATCGGTTCGGGCGCGTGGGCGGAGGACGGCATCGTGCAGCAGGGCATCCGCAAAATCAAGGAACTGGCCCCTGAGATGTACGTCATCACCGATGTGTGCATGTGCGAATACACCAGCCACGGACATTGCGGCATCCTGTGCGGCTGCGATGTTGATAACGACCAGACGATTGTACGGCTGGCGCAGATTGCGGTGTCGCACGCCGCAGCGGGCGCGGATATGGTCGCGCCGAGCGATATGATGGATGGCCGCGTTGCGGCCATCCGCGGTGCGCTCGACCAGAACGGGTTTACGGGTGTGCCGATTATGTCCTACGCTGCAAAATACGCGTCTTCCTTTTACGGGCCGTTCCGCGACGCGGCGGGTTCTGCGCCATCCTTCGGCGACCGCCGTTCCTATCAGATGGACTGGCACAACAGCCGAGAGGCGATGCGCGAGTGCGCGCTCGATGTTGCCGAGGGCGCGGATATTCTGATGATTAAGCCCGCGATGAGCTATCTTGACCTTGTGTATCAGTGCAAGCAGCGGTTTGAACTGCCGGTTGCAGCATACGCGGTTTCGGGGGAGTACGCGATGATAAAGGCCGCCGCGAAAGCGGGGCTGATTGACGAATACGGCGTGATGTGCGAGAGTGCGGTATCCATTTTCCGCGCGGGCGCGGATATTCTGATTACTTATTACGCCTGTGAGCTTGCGGATGCGATTCGGAAGGGGGATATCGGCTGATGACAAGGTCGGAACAGCTTTTTGAGCGCGCCAAAAAGGTGCTGCCAGGCGGCGTCAACTCGCCGGTGCGTGCATTCCGCGCGGTAGGCGGCAGCCCGCGCTTTATCGTCAAGGGCTTGGGCAGCCACATTCTGGACGAGGATGGGCTGGAATACATCGACTACGTCGGTTCATGGGGGCCGATGGTATTGGGCCACAGCCACCCCGATATTCTGAAAGCGGTCTATGACCGTATGGTCAACGGCCTGTCGTTCGGCGCGCCGACCGCTTTGGAAGTCGAAATGGCGGAAAAAATGGTGTCGATGGTGCCGCACATCGAGATGGTGCGCATGGTGAACAGCGGCACAGAGGCGGTCATGAGCGCGCTGCGTTTGGCGCGCGGCGCGACCGGACGCGACAAAATCATCAAGTTTGAGGGCTGCTATCACGGCCACTCGGACTCCATGCTGGTCGGCGCAGGGTCGGGCGCGCTTACGCAAGGCGAACCGGACTCCAAGGGTGTGACCCGCGGCGCGGCACAGGATACGCTCATGGCGCAGTACAACGACCTTGCTTCGGTTGAGCGCCTGCTGGATGCCAATCCGGGGGAGGTTGCGGCGGTCATTGTCGAGCCGGTCGCGGCGAATATGGGTGTTGTCCCGCCGAAAGACGGCTTTTTGCAGGGGCTGCGCGACCTATGCGACAAACACGGCGCGCTGCTGATTTTCGACGAAGTCATCACGGGTTTCCGTCTGGCGGCGGGCGGTGCACAGGCGTATTTCGGCGTGCGCGCCGACCTTGTCACCTTCGGGAAAATCATCGGCGGCGGCATGCCGGTCGGCGCATATGCAGGAAGCCGTGTGCTTATGGAGCAGGTCGCGCCGTGCGGGCCGGTCTATCAGGCGGGCACGCTCTCCGGCAATCCGGTTGCGATGGCGGCGGGACTGGCGCAGCTGCAAATCCTGACCGACCATCCGGAGATTTACGCCGTTATGGAGGCTTCTGCGCAGTATATTGCCAATCATCTGCGGGCAAGCGCAGAAAAGCACGGTATTAAAATGCAGGTCAATCAGGTTGGTTCGCTGCTTTGCCCCTACTTTACGGATACGCCGGTGGGCTGCTTTGCCGCCGCAAAAACGAGCGATACAAAAAAATACGCAAAGTATTTTAATGAAATGTTATTGCGAGGCGTATATCTCGCGCCCAGCCAGTTTGAGGCGATGTTTGTCTCGTCCGCGCACACGCAGAAGGACTTAGCGTTCACGGTGCAGGCGGCAGACGAGAGCCTCGCAGCGCTGTAAATACCAAAGGGAGGGCGGTCATGGCTCGCATATTTTATATCATCGGCGCGGGGATGGGTACGCCGGACACGCTGACCGGCGAAGCCCGCCGCGCGTTGGATGTGGCGGATGCTGTGCTCGCAACGCACCGGCTTGCGTCCATCGGGCCGGAGACGCAGATTTGTCCGTTTACCGAACTCGCCGCACGCGCGGTGGGGGCAAATGGACAAACGGTAGCGGTGCTGGTTTCGGGCGACGTAGGCTTTTTCAGCGCGGCTGCGCGGCTGCGGGAGCAGCTTGCACCGCACGGGGACGTTCGGCTGGTGTGCGGCCTGTCCAGTCTGCAATACTTTTGCGCAAAGCTGGGTGTTTCCTATGATGATGCGTGCGTGCGCAGCTTGCACGGGCGCGCGGGCAGCATTCTCGGTGCGGTCAGTTATCACAAAAAGGTGTTTGTGCTGACCGGCGGGACGCAGAACGCGCAAACCGTATGCCGGACGCTTATGGATGCGGGACTCGGCGGGCTGACTGTGCATATGGGAGAAAATCTCGGTATGGAGAGTGAGCGCGTGCAGACGGCGACGGCAGAAGCGCTTGCCGCGCAGCCTTGCGGCGACCTCGTCGTGCTGCTGATTGCGCATCCGGATGCGGTAAGCGCGGCTACCCCCCTGCGCGACAGTATGTTCACACGGGCGAAGGTGCCCATGACCAAGGAGGAAGTGCGTTGGACGGCGTGCGGTCGGCTGGCCGTGCAGCCGGGCGACACGGTTTGGGATGTGGGCGCGGGGACGGGCGCGATGACACTGGAGCTTGCCCGCCGCGCGTGCGACGGCATGGTATACGCGGTTGAGCGGGATGCGGACGCGCTTGCGCTGCTGAGAGAAAACCGCCGAAAACTGGGCGGTTACAATGTGCAAGTGATAGCAGGACATGCCCCCAAAGCGCTGGAGGCACTGCCTGCGCCGGACTGTGTGTTCGTCGGTGGCAGCGGCGGCGCGATGCGGCGCATTCTGGAGCTGGCTAGGAGCAAAAATCCCATGGTGCGCGTAGTGGTCACTGCAATTGCGTTGGAAACGCTGGAGGAAACACGGCGCGCGCTGGTGGAATTGGGTTTTTCGAATGTTGAGGTTTCGCAACTGGCCGCCGCGCGCGGGCGTGCGGTCGGGCCGTATACCATGATGACCGCGCTCAATCCGGTTTTTATCCTGTCGGGAGGGGGACAAGATGCAGAATAACGCACCCCGCCTGCTGCTGGCGGGCACTGGCTCGGGCTGCGGCAAAACGACGGTCACGACTGCGCTGCTGCGCGCTTTGCAGCGCCGCGGTGTGCCGCTTGCGGCCTTCAAGTGCGGGCCGGATTACATCGACCCGATGTTCCATACCGAGGCGCTCGGCATTCCCAGCCGCAACCTTGATTTGTTTTTCGTGGACGAGGGCGAGGTGTGCGGGCAGCTGGCATGTCACATTCCGACGGACGGCGTCGGTATCATCGAGGGCGTGATGGGCTTTTACGACGGCGTTTCCGGTACGACCGATACCGCTTCGGCGGCGCATCTAGCGCGTGCGACGGACACGCCCGCTGTGCTTATCGTTCGTCCGCATGGGCAGTCACTGTCGCTTGCGGCGGAGATACAGGGGTTTCGGGATTTTGCGCCGAACACGCTCGCTGGGGTGATTCTCAACGGCGTAACTACAGCAATGTACCCGTTTTATCGGGCAATCGCGGAAAAAGCGGGTCTGCCGGTTTACGGTTTTCTGCCGCCGGTACCGGATGCGGAAATCCCCGACCGGCATCTCGGACTCGTGACTGCGGCGGAAATCGGGGATTTATCGAACAAGCTCGACCGGCTGGCCGACGCGGCGGCGCAGGGACTTGACCTTGACGGTCTGCTGGCGCTCTCGCGCACCGCGCTGCCGCTTGCGGACGAAACCGCGCCGCTTGCGCCGGTCATCGACCGTCCGGTGCGTATTGCGGTGGCGCAGGACCACGCGTTTTGTTTTTACTATGCGGATAACTTTGACATGCTGCGGGCGCTCGGCGCGGAGCTGGTACCGTTTTCTCCGCTTGCAGACGAAAAACTGCCGGACGGAATCGATGGCTTGTATCTCGGCGGGGGATATCCCGAGCTGCACGCGGCGCGTCTGGCGGAAAACCGCACAATGCGGGACAGCATCTGTGCCGCCGTGCGCGGCGGCTTGCCGACGATTGCGGAATGCGGCGGCTTCCTCTATCTGCACCGCACGCTGGACGGCAAGGAAATGGCTGGTGTCATCGATGCGGATGCGCATTTGACCAAAAAGCTACAGCCTTTCGGCTATGTGACGCTGACCGCGCGGCGGGATAACCTTCTGTGCCGCGCAGGAGAACAGATACGTGCGCATGCGTTCCATTATGCGGTGTCGAGCGATGAGGGTGTGGATTTTGAAGCATGCAAGCCAAACGGCCGCACATGGGCGTGCGTCCACGCGACGGAAACGCTCTATGCGGGTTTTCCGCATCTGTATTTTCGCGCAAACCCGGCGTTTGCCGCGCAGTTCGTGCGCCGCTCGGCGCAGAAAGGATGAAAAACATGGATTTGCAGCAGGGGATTGCGGCGGTGCGTCCGCCTTGTGAGAACAGCCGCGCGCAGGCGGCGCAGCGTTTTTCCGATATTGCGATGCCGCTGGGCAGTCTGGGGCTGTTGCAGGATGCAGTCGCGCAGATTGCCGCCATCCGGCGCACGCCGCGCCCCTCGATTGCCAAGCGCGCGGTTGTGATGTTTTGCGCGGATAACGGCGTGGTCGCGCAGGGCGTGACCCAGTGCGGGCAGGAGGTCACTGCGACCGTGACCGAAAACATGGGACGCGGCCAGTCGGCGGTTTGCCTGATGGCGCGTCATATCGGGATGGACAGCTTTCCGGTGGATATCGGCGTGGCGCGCGACGTGCAGGGCGAAAGGATTTTGCATCGCAAAATCCGGTACGGTACGGCGGACATGACGAAAGAACCCGCCATGACGCGGGCGGAGGCCGTGCGGGCGGTTGAAACGGGGATAGAGCTGGCACAGTGGTGCGCCGCGCAAGAGTATGACCTGCTGTGCGGCGGTGAAATGGGCATCGGCAACACGACGACGAGTGCCGCCGTGACCGCTGCGCTGACCGGTGTGGACGTGCAAACCGTGACCGGACGCGGCGCAGGCCTGTCCTCGGAGGGGCTGGAACGCAAGGTGCGCGCGATTCAAACCGCGCTGGCATTGCACCAACCCGACCCGAACAACCCTATCGACGTATTGCACAAGGTCGGCGGGCTGGATATCGCGGGGCTGGCCGGACTGTACCTCGGCGCGGCGGCTTGCGGTCTGCCTGTCGTGCTCGACGGCGTCATTTCCTGTGCGGCGGCGCTGGTCGCGGTGCGGTTGTGTCCCGAAGTGCGTGGATATCTGCTTGCAGGACACCGCTCGGAGGAACCGGCAGGCGCGTTGTTGCTGCGCGAACTGGAACTTCGGCCGTTTATCACGGCGGGCATGCGGCTGGGCGAAGGCACGGGCGCGGTTGCGGCGGTTAGTCTGCTTGATTTGGTGTTCGCGGCCTATGACGGTATGCTGCGTTTTGACCAAGTGGGGATAGAAGCCTATCAACCGCTCGTGTAAAAAGCATAAGTGGGAGGACATGCGTAAAATATGCTGATTTTAGTGACTGGTGGTGCGGCAAGTGGGAAATCTGCGCATGCAGAGCGCTTGCTGTGCGAGCGTGCGCCGTCCTCCCGGTTGTATCTTGCGACCATGCAGCCCTTTGGCGCGGCGGCACAGGCGCGTATTGCGCGGCATCGCGCGCTGCGGCAGGGCAAGGGCTTTGAGACGGTCGAGTGTCCGCTGGGCCTGCAAAATCTATCGCTTTCCCAGCGGTATGACGGAATTCTGCTTGAGGATTTAGGCAATCTGCTGGCAAACGAGCGGTTCGCACCCGAAGGCGCGGGCGACGCGGCGTTCGGCAGCAGTCTTGCAGGCATTGCACATCTGCAAGACTGCTGCGAAACGCTGGTCGTTGTGACGGACGAAATTTTTTCCGACGGGCTGGACTACCCGCCCGAGACGGCGCGGTATATCCGCGACCTTGCAGCGCTGAACCGCGCGCTGGCGGTGCGGGCGGAGGCGGTATATGAATCGGTCTGCGGTATTCTGCTGCTGCTGAAAGGGGAGAAAAACGCATGAAAAGCGCGTGGAGCGGCCTGCTGGTCGCGTTTTCCATGTATTCGACTGTGCCCGTGCCGCAGGTGCAGTGGGAAAAGCGCACGATGCGCTGGGCGCTGGGCTTCCTGCCGCTGGTCGGCGTGCTGATTGGCGCGCTGGAGTGGCTGTGGTTTGCGTTCTGCGTGCATTTTGCCGCGGACAGCCTGTTCTACGCGGTCGGGGCGGCGCTGCTGCCGCTGTTTGTGTCGGGCGGCATCCATCTGGACGGGCTGTGCGACACTTGTGACGCGCTGTGTTCCTACGGCGACCGGGAAAAGCGGCTGGCGATTTTGAAAGACCCGCATGTCGGTGCATTCGGTCCGATGTGGCTGATGGCTTTTCTGCTGGCCGAGGCCGGTTGCTTTGCGCAGGTGTACCGCGCGCCCGCGTTGCTGCCGCTGGTGCTTGTCGGTTTTGCACTTGCGCGCGCGCTGGGCGGCTGCAAGGTCGTACTCACGCCTTGCGCGAAGGATTCCGGCCTTGCGCATTTGTTCGCGGAAAACAGCGACAAAAAAGCGGTCGCCATCGCGTTGATGCTGGAGTTTGTGGTCTATTTAATCGCAGCCGGTCTGCTGCTGTATGCCGTGCCGCACGGGCTGACGGCGGGCACGGTGCTCGTCATCGTGCTGCTGGTGTGGTACGGCGTGCATGAACAGCTGACGCGCCATATCTTCGGCGGCATCACGGGCGACCTGGCCGGATTTTTCATTTCGGTATCCGAGCTTTTGGCGCTCGCTTGCGCCGCGTTTGGAGGGCTAATATTATGACCGTACTCATTGTCGGCGGGGCGCATCAAGGTAAGGCTGCTCTGGTGGGCGTGCTGTATCCGACGCTGCCGCTTGTGGAAAATCTGCATATGCGCGTGCGGGAGGAACTCGCTGCCGGTCGCGACCCGATGGCGCTGCTGGATTCTTTGCGCGGCCACGCGGTCACCTGCGACGAAGTCGGCTGCGGCGTGGTGCCGATTGACCGCGCAGACGAAGCCTACCGCGAGGCGGTCGGGCGGCTGTGCTGCGTGCTGGCCGCCGAAGCGGACGCTGTCATCCGCGTGACAGCGGGCATCCCGCAATATATCAAAGGAGACAAACCATGTACCTGACCTGTGCCGTGCTGCTCGGCTTTGTGCTCGATAGTCTGCTGGGCGACCCGAACACCGCGCTGCACCCTGCGTGTCTCATTGGGCGGCTGGTGTCGCGCACCGAAAAAATCCTGCGGCGCGTGTTCCCCAAGACGAAAGGCGGCGAGACCGCCGCTGGTGTCCTGTTGTGGCTGATGGTGTGCGGCGTCAGCTTTGCCGTACCGTTTTTCGCGCTGCGCTGGCTGCGCGGACATAACTTCTGGCTGGGCTTTGCAGCCGAAACGCTGCTTTGCTGGCTGATTCTGGCGCGAAAATGCCTTGCCGACGCAGGAAAACAGGTATATCGTGCGTTGGGACAGTCGCTGGATGACGGACGCAAGGCGGTGGCGATGTACGTTGGCCGCGATACCGGAGAACTGGACGAGGCGGGCGTCATCAAAGCCGCGGTGGAGACGGTCGCGGAGAATACGACCGACGGCGTGGTCGCGCCGCTGATATTCCTGCTCATTGGCGGCGCGCCGCTGGGACTGCTGTACAAAGCGGTCAACACGCTCGACTCGATGGTCGGCTACCATAACGAAAAATATGAGTATTTCGGCAAGTTTTCCGCCCGCATGGACGATATCTTCAACTTTATCCCCGCGCGGCTGTCCGCTGCCTGCCTGATTGCGGCGGCGGGTATGCTGGGGCTGGACAACCGCAACGCGCTGCGCATTTGCCGGCGCGACCGAAACGGACATAAAAGCCCGAACGCCGGACAGACCGAGTCCGCTTGTGCGGGCGCGCTGCATATCCAGCTTGGCGGGAATGCAAGCTATTTTGGGAAAACAGTCAAAAAAGCGTCGTTCGGTGACCCGGACCGCGTGGTGCGGCGCACGGATATTTTGCAGACCTGTGACCTGATGAGCATGGCGAGCGTACTCGCGCTTGTGCTGTGTGCAGTAGTGCGGCTGATGCCGGTCTGGTCGCGGCTTGGATAAAAAGGAGGAACCCCATGCCCGAATATGTACACGGCGGCGACGTGTATTCGTTTGCCGCACGCTTTGGCGGCGCGCCGGTGGACTTATCAGCCAATATCAACCCTTACGGCATCCCGGAGCGCGTCCAGCAGGCGATGCATGAAGCGATTGGTGCCTGCACGCAGTACCCCGACCCGTTCTGCCGCGCGGCGCGGCAGGCGATAGGCGCGGCGGAGGGCGTCGACCCCGACCGCATTTACTGCGGCAGCGGCGCGGCGGATGTGCTCGACCGTCTGGCAGCCGTTTTGCGCCCCCAAACCGCGCTGCTGCTCGCGCCGACCTTTGCGGAGTATGAGCGCACGCTTGAGGGCGCGCAAATTCGCTTTCACACACTGCGTGCGGACGAGGGCTTTGCCGTCACCGAACGAATTTTGCAGGATATCATGCCCGAACTGGACGCGGTCTACCTGTGCAACCCCAACAACCCGACCGGACGCACGATTGCGCCCGCGCTGCTGCACGAGATTGCTGCGCGGTGCGCGCAAGTGGGCGCGCGGCTGATTGTGGACGAGTGTTTTCTGGATTTTGTGATGGATGGGGAAAAACGCACACTTGTACCGCTGCTGGATGAATTTCCTTCCCTTGTGCTGCTGCGGGCGTATACCAAGATGTATGCTGTACCGGGGGTGCGCTTTGGCTGGTGCATGACGGCGGATGCGGCGCTGATAGAGGATTTGTACCGTGCGGGGCAGCCTTGGAATGTGTCAGTCGTGGCGCAGGCGTGCGCGGTGGCATGCGCGGGAGAGCGGGACTACGCCTGTCGGACTGCGCAGCGTATCGCAGACGAGCGGGCTTATCTGATGCAGGAACTTGCCGCACGTGACCTGACAGTGTTTTCGGGCGAAGCGAATTTCCTGCTGTTCCGCGCGCAGGATACCGACTTGCAGGAAAACCTCGCACGGCGCGGCATTCTGATACGCGACTGCTCCAATTATCGTGGCCTGATGCGCGGGTATTACCGCACGGCAGTCAAGACGCGGAAAGAGAGCAGCGCGCTGCTCGCGGCGCTGGACGACATCCGAAGGGAGGAAACCTGATGGCGCGGTGCATTATGGTGCAGGGCACCTGCTCGAACGCAGGCAAAAGTCTGCTGTGCGCGGCCCTGTGCCGTATTTTCCGACAGGATGGCTGGCGCGTCGCGCCGTTTAAGGCACAGAATATGGCGCTCAACTCTTTTATCACAGCCGATGGCGGCGAGATGGGCCGCGCACAGGTCGTGCAGGCTGAGGCGGCGGGCATTGCGCCCGATGTGCGCATGAATCCGATTCTGCTCAAGCCGACGAGCGACGTTGGCTCACAGGTCATTGTCATGGGACAGGCCCGCGGCAACCGTACTGCTCGCGAATACTGGAGCGATAAAAAGGCGCTGCTGCCGGTGGTCAAACAGGCGTATGAGAGTCTGGCAAGGGAGTATGACATCATCGTCATCGAGGGCGCGGGCAGCCCGGCGGAAATCAACTTAAAGAAAGACGATATCGTTAATATGGGGCTGGCAAAGCTGGTGGATGCGCCTGTGCTGCTGGTGGGCGATATCGACCGCGGCGGCGTGTTCGCCTCGCTTTACGGCACGGTCAAACTGCTGGAGCCGGACGAACAGACGCGAATCCGTGCGCTTATCATCAACAAATTCCGCGGCGATGTGGAAATTTTGCGTCCCGGTTTGGCGCAGCTGGAGGAGCTCACCGGCAAGCCGGTCGCGGGCGTGGTGCCGTATGGACGGTTTGACATCGACGACGAGGACAGCTTATCCGAGCGGCTGGACGGCGACGCGCGCGGCGCGGCGGTGCGGATTGCGGTTGTGCGGTTGCCGCGGCTCTCGAATTTCACAGACTTTGCCGCGCTGGGCCGCGTGCCGGGCGTGGGTGTCTACTACGCGGACAAGCCCGCACAGCTGGAGGGGGCGGATATGATTATCCTGCCCGGCACCAAGGCGACGCTGTCTGACCTCAAATGGCTGCGCGAGAGCGGCATGGAGGCACAGATGCTCAAGCAGCACGCGGCGGGTATACCCGTGTTTGGCGTGTGCGGCGGGTTTCAGATGCTGGGGCGGACGGTGTCCGACCCGGAGAACACCGAGGGCGGCGGCAGCCTGCGCGGGCTTGGGCTGCTGCCCGTGGATACCGTGTTTCGCCCGCGCAAGACCACGGTGCAGACGCGCGGCACGGTGGGAAATCTATCCGGCGTGCTGGCGGAACTGTCCGGCGTGGCGGTGGAGGGCTATGAAATCCACATGGGCGAAACCGCGCGCGACGCGGACGCTTTACCGTTCTCGACGCTCACCCGCGCGGACGGCACAACAGTTTCGGATGGCTGTCAGGCGAAAAATGCCTACGGTACCTATCTGCACGGTGTGTTTGACGCGTCAGGCGTGGCACAGCGGCTTGCGCAGGCGCTTGCTGCGCGCAAAGGGATATCGCTGGATAACGCAGCAATGACTACCGCGGGGTACAAGGAACGAGAATACGACCGCTTGGCGGATACCGTCCGGCAGGCGCTGGATATGGATATGATTTATCGGATTCTGGAGGGAAACGCATGAATAATAAGGCTTGTGTGCATCTATATTGCGGTGACGGCAAGGGGAAAACGACCGCAGCGATTGGTCTGGCGGTGCGGTTTGCGGGACGCGGCGGCAAGGTGGTGCTGGCGCAGTTTTTAAAGGACGGCACTTCGGGAGAGTGCCGCGCGCTTGCCAAGCTCGAAACCATAACCATGCTTGCGGCCAATCCGGTGCGCAAATTCTCCTTCCAGATGACGGACGACGAGAAAAAGCAGACAGCGGACGCGATACAGCGCACCTTCGCCGCCGCAACCGGCTACGCCGTGCGCGAGGGCGCGGGGCTGCTCATTCTGGACGAGGTGTGTGCCGCCATTTCCTGCGGCTTTCTGGACGAACAGGCCGTGCTGGACTTTCTGGACAGCCGCCCGGACACGCTCGAGGTTGTGCTGACCGGACGAAATCCATCCGAAGGCTTGCAGCAGCGCGCGGATTATATCACGGAAATGGTCAAACACCGCCACCCCTTTGATAATGGCGTGACCGCAAGGGAGGGTATCGAATGGTAAACGGACGCATGGCGCCTGCCGAGATAGAAAAGCGCAGCTTTGAAATCATCACAGAGGAACTGGGCGAACGAACCTTCGCGCCGGGTGTGTCCGAGGTGGTCAAACGTGTTATCCACACGACGGCGGATTTTGACTATGCCGACAACCTGTGCTTTTCGGAAAACGCAGTCGAACAGGCGAAAAAGGCGCTTTCGGCGGGCGCAACGGTCGTGACCGATACCAATATGGCGCTGGCGGGCATCAGCAAGGCGACGCTGGCCAAACTCGGCGGACAGGCGCTCTGTCTGATGGCGGATGAGCAGGTTGCACGCGAAGCCAAAACGCGCGGGGTGACGCGCGCGACGGTTTCCATGGAGCACGCGGCCAAGCTGGACGGCCCGCTGATTTTTGCCGTCGGCAATGCACCGACCGCGCTCATCCGTCTGCATGAGCTAATAGAGGAGGGCGCGGTGCAGCCCGCGCTTGTCATTGGTGTGCCGGTCGGGTTTGTCAACGTGGTTGAGGCCAAAGAATTATTCATCGGCGGGGACACGCCGTATATCATCGCGCGCGGGCGCAAGGGCGGCTCGAATGTGGCCGCAGCTATTGTCAACGCGCTGCTATACCAGATGGTCAAACGGGAGGGATTCTGATATGGGCAAAAAAGCGCTGATGGTCGTCAGCTTTGGCACCAGCATGCCGCAGGCGCGGCGCGCAATCGAGAAAATTGAGGAGCGGCTGCACAAGGCGTTCCCGGACCATGATTTTTTCCGCGCCTTCACTTCGGGCATGGTTGCCCGCAAAATCGAGCGGGAGGAGGGCGTGCACATCCCTGCTCCGGAGGAGCTGATGGAGCGCTTGGCAGAGCAAGGATATGAGGAAGTGCGCTGTCAGAGCCTGCACGTCATCTTCGGGCAGGAGTACGAAAAGCTGCTGGCGCAGCTGCGCCCATATTGTGGTCGGTTTGCGCGGCTGTTGATTGGCAGGCCGCTTTTGTGGGATACCGAGGATTATCTGCGGCTGACGCGCGCGCTTTTGACCGAAATGCCGCGCCTTGCGGCAGACGAGGCGTATGTGTTCATGGGGCATGGCACCGAGCATCCGGCGAACGCCGCGTATGCGCTGGTGGAGAACTGCTTCCGGTATCACCGCGCCGAGCGGGTGTATGTCGGCACGGTCGAGGGTTTTCCTCATCTGGATTATGTGCTTGCACGGCTGGATGCGCATGGGGTTACGCATGTGCACCTTGCGCCGCTGATGATTGTGGCGGGCGACCATGCGCACAACGACCTTGCGGGTGAAGAAGAGGATAGCTGGAAGAGCCGCCTGGAGAGCGAGGGCTATACGGTGGAAACCCATCTGCGCGGGCTGGGCGAACTGGACGCGGTAGGGGAGATTTTCGTCGGCCATTGCCGCGCCGCGGAATCATTATAAGAGAAAAATCGCAGAACACAGCGGGTGATATTGTCATCCGCTGTGTTTTTTTCTGTCAGAACCGCGGCGGCGCATAGAAAAACGGAAAAAGTTCTATTCCCGCCCTTATTTTCCGGCAAAGCCCGCATATTCTTTGGGCTATACTGGGAAAACAAGGGAGGCAGAACGAAAATGGACAAGCAAAAAACAAAGCGGGCTGCGCCGCTTGTGTTGGGCCGCGCGGCGGCATGGGTGGCGCGGCTGTGGAACGAGGAACATCTACACATCTTGGTCACCGGTGTGCAGCGGTTTATTCTGTGTGCGGTGCTCGCGCGCGGCACGGTGTTCGGTGGGTATGCGCCGTTCGGACTAGCAATGGCGGCGGCGCTG
The DNA here is from genome assembly GCF_052117165.1 of Agathobaculum sp. LCP25S3_E8. NCBI lineage: Bacteria > Bacillati > Bacillota > Clostridia > Eubacteriales > Butyricicoccaceae > Agathobaculum > Agathobaculum sp. LCP25S3_E8. The sequence continues at coordinate 166,519 of NZ_JBQKJR010000001.1, read as the reverse complement.
ATGGCGCGCGGCGCGGGACTGAGTGCGGTTGGCGGTGTGGTCTGCGGGCTGATGCTGCTGGGCAGCGGACTGAAAAGCGGCGTGTACATTGCGGCGGTGCTGCTGGTTTTGTGCGTGATGAGCGTGTGCGCGGGCTTGCGTATCGTGCGCACGGCGTGGTTTGCGCCGATTGTAGCGGCGTTTGCGGGGGCGGCATGCACCTTCGTGTTTCTGCCGTCGGGCGCGGCGCTGACTTTATCCGCGCTGATGCCGTTTGTGGCTGTGCAGCTGCTGACGCTCGGGGCATGCCGCGTTTATGGCGCGGCGCTCTCTCCACCGCGGGATGAAAACGACTGGCGGCGACCGGCGACGCTGCTGGTGCTGGTGGCGACCGTACTGCTGTCGCTGTCCGACCTGAGTCTGTTTTCTCTGCTCTCGCCTGCCCGTGTGGCGGCGCTTCTGCTGACGCTTGCAGCGGCTTATCTTGGCGGGGCTGCGCCCGGCGCGGCGACCGGCGTGGCACTGGGCGCTGCGATGGATATCGCCTGCGGCTACGGCGCGCTGTTCACCTGCTGTTATGGTCTGTGTGCGCTGGTTGCTGGTCTGTTCCGCGACAGCGGACGCGGTTGGTTTGCGCTGTGCGCGCTAGGCTCCGGACTGTGCGCGGCGATGCTGGGTGTGGAGCATGTGCTGTTTGTGCCGATGATTCTCGAGCTTATCTGCGCGGTGGCAGCGTTTGCTGTCATGCCGCCGCTGGTATGGGATGCGATGCGCCACAGCTTCCTGCCCGACACGCTCATGGGCGAGGCGGCGCACCGCACGGTGCGGCAGACGGCGAGCAGATGCGCCACGGAAGCGGCGCAGGCGTTTTATGAATTGTATCTGGCGATGCTGAACGGCATCAGCGAGGGCAAGGCGGCGGGCGACCAGAATGTGCGCGCGGTGTTCGACCGCGCGAGCGACCGGGTGTGCAAAAACTGCGTGCTGTGCTCTCAGTGCTGGCAGCGCGACTATGTAACGACGCTGGCCGCGCTCAACGATGTGACCCAGCCCATGCTCAAACGCGGACGGGCGGAGCTTTCCGACTTTCCTTATCATTTTGCCTCGCGCTGCGTGCATCTGCCCGAGCTGATGCGCGCCATCAACAGCGCGTTGTTTGCGCTGCGCGAGCGCCAAAGCCTTCGGCGGCAGCAGGAGGAAAACCAGAGCCTGCTGGCGCGCCAATATGCGGGCATTACGGATATTCTTCGTCAGCTGGGCGCGGAGGCGACGCAGGATGTGACCGCCCAGCCCATGATGGAGCGGCAGGTTCGGCGGTATGCGGCGGCGTTCGGCTGGATTGACCGCGTGTGCGCGGTACGCGACGCGCAGGGCCGGCTTGCGATTGAGCTGTATGGCGAGGGCATCGAGGATGTGCTGCGGCAGGGCGAGGGCTTCTCTGCGGGTCTGAGCGCGCTGCTCGGTGTGACGCTGACCGCCCCAAAACGGGTGGAGGACGAGTTTGGCCCGCATGTGGAGATGCGGGAGCGCGCGCCCTTTCGTGCAATTGTCGGCATCGGCCGGCAGCAGAAGGAAGAATCCGCAGTCTCCGGCGACAGCGGCTGCTACTTCCTGACCGATGCGGGCATTGCCTGCTTGTTGCTGTCCGACGGCATGGGGTCGGGGACGGCGGCGCAGCAGGACAGCCGCATGCTGATTACCTCGCTCGAGCGCTTCCTGCGCGCGGGCATCACAATTGCGGACGCGCTCAAAGCAGTCTCTCCCGCGCTGCGGCTGCGCTCGGACGGGACACGGTTTACCACACTCGACGCGTTGACGCTTGATTTGTTTACCGGACGGGCGGAAAGCCTCAAGTGCGGTGCGGCGCCCTCCTATCTGCGCATGGGTGGTCAGTGGAAGATGCTGACCGGCAAGGCGCTGCCCATTGGTCTGGCCGAAGAGGACGCGCTGGGTGAGCCGGTGCCGCTGCGTTTCGGGCATGGTGACCTGTGTATCCTGCTGTCCGACGGTATTTCGGACGGCATGGATGACGGCTGGGTGCGGGAAACGCTGCTGGCGCATGCAGAGGACAGTCCGAAGGAACTGGCCATGCATCTGGTCACGGGTGCAGCGGGTCGGGGGCATGATGACGACCGCACGGCGCTGGTGATGCGAGTGGAAAAAATGTGATGGTTAAATCCCTCCCTTTGTGGCAATACTTGCTGCAAAAGGGAGGGATTTGCTATGGTAAAGGGAATCAGCCGCCGTGTGGTAGTGGTGCGTCCGGATGAGCACGGGGTATTTGAGCAGGCGATTTTTCTGGTGCGGGACTGCACTGTGCCGCGCAGCGACGCAGTGCGCGAGGCTTGCCGGATTGCAAACCGTTATCTGGTCGGGCGCGGTGTCAGACGGCGCTCACCATGGCTGCGTCTGGCGGTGGCATTTGCGCTCGGCGCGGTGGCAGCAAGCAGTATTTGGGTTGTGTTTTGGCTGCTCTTATGAAAAAGGATGAAAAACCCGCGGCAATATTGTACAGTATCCCGGTAGACAATAAATGATAAATGCTATATATTAATATCAAATATTAATAATAAAAGGAGAAAGCAAAATGAGCAAGTATGTGTGCAAGGTTTGCGGTTATATTTATGATCCTGCGGAAGGCGATCCGGATAACGGTGTTGCGCCCGGCACGGCGTTTGAAAACCTGCCGGAGGATTGGGTTTGCCCGCTGTGCGCAGTCGGCAAGGAAGAGTTTGAGCCGGCATAACTGTAAAGACAAAAGGGGTCGCTGTATCAGCGGCCCCTTTTTGTGAACAGATTGCAAATTGCGTGCGCGCGCCCTTGTTTTGCCGCAATCGACTTGTTATACTAAAGACAAATAGTAAGGCGCGCCGAACCGGGCGCGGTCTGAAAAACAGTAGAGGTGGCTTGGCGTATGACCGCCGAATTATTTTTCCAGTTGTTTCATCAGTACGGACTGATTCTGGTCTGTGCGGTCATTTTCTGCGAATATATGAACCTGCCCGGTTTTCCGGCGGGCGTGATTATGCCGTCCATCGGCGTGCTGATTGCGCAGAGCGAGTTGTCGCTCGTGCTGACGGTTGCGCTGAGTGTTGTGTTTGGCGTGCTGGGCAGTCTGGTCATTTATGGGGCATGCTACTGGGGCGGCGAACCTATCATGGAAAAGCTGTTTGGAAAAAGTGAGAAATTCCGCTCGTTTGTCAGACGCTGCCATGCGTATATTGACGCTCAGCATGGCCGTGGACTGGCGCTGTGCCGCATTATCCCGGTGCTGCGCACGATTGTGTCCATCCCGGCGGGACTCATCCGCATGCCGGTTAAGTGGTTTGTCGGCTGGTCGGCGCTCGGCATTGCGGTATGGAACACGGTGCTGATTTCGTTTGGTTATTTCTTCAGCGAAAAGATTTTAATGATGGTATTGTAAAAAGCTCCCTTGCGGGAGCTTTTTTGGCGTTTTGGGCATGATGCGATTTTGTCACCACTTTGCAAGTTGCAATCAGTGGGGCTGTATGTTACAATATACTGCGTTAAATTATGCGCAGTGGGGGAGATTTATGCAAATCGGGAACGTAACGCTTGCCGGACGGATGGTGCTTGCGCCGATGGCCGGCGTGACCGACCGCGCCTTCCGGCAGATTTGCCGCGAGCATGGCGCGGCGCTGACCGTGACCGAAATGGTCTCTGCCAAGGCATTGACCTATGGCGATAAAAAAACACCGGGACTGCTGGCGCTGGCAGAAAACGAGCATCCCGCAGCGGCGCAGATTTTCGGTCATGAGCCGGAAACCATGGCGGAAGGCGCAAAGATTGCGCGTGCGGTGTCCGGGTGCGATATCATTGATATCAACATGGGATGTCCTGCGCCCAAGATTGTCAATAATGGTGACGGCTCCGCGCTGATGCGCGACCCGGCGTTGGCTGCGAGCGTGATTGAGGCGGTTTGCCGCGCGGTGGATGTGCCGGTGACGGTTAAATTCCGCAAGGGCTGGGATGAGAAGAGCATCAATTATGTTGCATTTGCGCGCATGGCGGAGCAGGCTGGTGCGTCGGCCATTGCAGTGCATGGCCGTACGCGTGCGCAGCAGTACAGCGGTAAAGCAGACTGGGATGCAATCCGCGCGGTTAAGCAGGCCGTGTTCATTCCGGTGATTGCCAACGGTGACGTGGCCGTGCCGGAGGATGTGGTGCGCATTCTGGAGCATACCGGTGCGGACGCGGTGATGGTTGGTCGTGGCGCGCTGGGCGACCCGTGGATTTTTGAGCGGGCAAACGCGCTGCTGGAGACCGGTATATGCCCGCCGCTGCCGCCCTTTGCCGAACGGATTGACACAGCAGTCCGGCAAATCGAGCTGGCGGCGGAGCAAAAGGGTGAGCGCGTGGCGATGCTGGAGGCGCGCCGCCATGTCAACTGGTATCTCAAGGGGCAAAGCGGACTGAAAGCATTTAAAATGCGTATCTGCGCACTGGAACGGCTCGAGCAGCTTTATCCGCTGGCGGAGGAGATGAAGCGCGCAGCCGGTTGCTGAACGATATTTGACATCAGAAGGAGGCCGAAGCTGTGGACGAAAAGCATATTCTAGCGCGGGCCAAGCGCGGCGAGCTGGACGCCTTTGAAGAGCTGGTGCGCCGGTATGAGAAGCGTGTATATGCGGTTGCGCTGCGCTCGTCCGGCAGTCCGGAGGATGCCGCCGACATCGTGCAGGAGGTCTTTTTGCGTGCCTGGCGGTCGATCGAGTCTTTTCGCGGGGACAGCGGCTTCTCCACCTGGCTGTTTCGCATCACCATGAATATGTGTGTGGATTTTGCCCGCCATAAGCATGCCCAGCCGCAAACGCAGTCCATGGTGGACGAGGAGGAGAATGAACGTCCGATGCCGGATACGGCGCCGACGCCCGAGGAGCATCTGGAAAACCGGGAACTTGGGCGGGAACTTGCGGCGGCGCTGGAGGAAATCAGCGAGGAGCATCGCCGTATCGTGCTGCTGCGCGATGTGTCCGGCATGAGCTACACCGAGATTGCGGAGGTGCTGGAGATCAGCGAAGGCACGGTCAAGTCTCGGCTTTCGCGTGCGCGTATTGCGCTGCGCAAGGTTTTGCTGCGCAGAGGGAACCTTTTTCTGTCTGCCGCGTCTAATCCATCGAAAGGAGGCGGGGACGCATGAGTGATGAAGAATATTTTGAGCAGCTGGTGTCCAACAGTCTGGACGGTACGTTGACCGATTCCGAGCGGGAAAAGCTGGAAGAGCATCTGGCGGAGTGCCCCTCGTGCGCCGCGCTGAAACAGGATCTGGAGCAGATGCGGGCATGGTTTGCCGAAGAGGTGGAGGTGCCCGAAGGATTGCATGAAGGCATCATGCACAAGCTGGAGCAGGAAACAAAGATGCGGGTGGTGCAGCCGGAGAAGCCGGTACGCCGTATGCCGGTATTCACGATGGTGGCAGCCGCTGCGGTTGTGGTGCTGGTGGTGCTCGGCGGCGGACTGATGCCCGCGTTTAGTACGGTGGACAGCGGCGGCAATACGACAGGGGCGTCCGATGCTTCTGCGGCAGAAGGTGCGGCCTATGGCGATACAACCGCCGGTGAGGCGGTTGCGGACGCGGCAGAGAACGCCGGACTGGCGGCAGGCAGCGAGGGAAATGCCGGCGCAGCGGTTGTGCCCCCTGAGGGCGGGCAGGCCGTGCAGCCGCGCAACAGCGTGCCGGAAAGCGGCGCTTCCGCACCGAGCAGCAATACGCAAAGCGCGTCGGAACAGACGGCAGGCAGCGGCGCTGCAACCGGCAGTGGTGAGGCTTGGGATGAACTGCAACCCGGCGCGAAAGCCGGTGCAGGCGATGCTACCAAGCAATCCGATCCACAAGGAAGCATCGCATTGGCGGAAGCGCAGCCGGTGCTCACACTGCCGGATTCCTTGCGCGGCACCAGCGTGGCACACTGCTATTTTGCCAGCGGCGGAACCGAGCTGCCGGATGTTGACGGACAAATGGTATCTACGACGGACGGGATTTCCTGGTTCCTGCTGCAGAACAATATGTCCAACTTGCAGGATACGCTGGGGCGGCTGGAGGATGCAGGCTTCACGGTATCGGCTTACGAGGATGTGGGCCTGACCATTGACAGCAAGGCAAGCTCTTGGCTGCTGATTGTAGAAACAGCATCGTAAAAAGCAATGATAAAGGCGGTTTGGAAAGCATGGCTTCCGAACCGCTTTTCTGCGGCATGGAAATTTCGGAGGGTTTCACAAAAAAATTGCAAAAAATTTGTGTAAACGCTTGACTTTGGGAAATGCTTGTAGTAATCTATAGAAGCACCTGCGAAAGCGGGTAAAACGCGATGATGCCGGAGATTGCTGCAATTTGCAGGTAACTTCGGCGGAGTAGGTCCGACAATCGGGCGGTTGAGATAACTGCTATCAGCCAAAGGCTTTGCGCCTTTTGGCAAAAATGCAATGTTCGTACGTAAATTCGGGACTCGCGGCGCGTGCGCCGTAAAGCCGATGGTTCGAACCACTTGTGTTTCTTATTGTGACCGGATCGTTACACTATCAGTGTGCCCGGTTATTTTCATGCCCGCGTGTGATACACACGGCGGGGTTGCAGTTTCTCTCCGTAGCGAGTCAAAACATTATTTAATGTATGGCACACATACGAGGAGGAAAAACCACCATGGCAAACGCACAGAAGATTCGCATTCGCCTCAAGGCGTACGACCACGAGCTCATCGATCAGAGCGCGGAGAAGATCATCGAGACCGCTAAGCGCAACGGCGCGAAGGTTTCCGGCCCGATTCCGCTGCCGACCGAGAAGCAGATCGTCACCATCCTGCGCGCGGTACACAAGTACAAGGATTCCCGCGAGCAGTTCGAGCGCCGCACCCACAAGCGCCTGATCGACATCATCAACCCGAATCAGGCTACCATCGAGGCGCTGACCACCCTCGACCTGCCGGCTGGCGTCGAGTTCGAGGTGAAACTCTAATTTCTGTCAACAGGCAGACGGACTAACCCAACCGGCTGCTTGAAGCCCTGCCGCGACACGCGCGGCGAGGTCATGTTGGCGGCCAAATGCCGTCAACCAATAACCTTTAAGGAGGAAAAACACTATGCTGCAGAAAGCAATCATCGGCAAGAAGGTCGGCATGACCCAGATCTTCAACGCTGACGGCAAGGTGATTCCCTGCACCGTTATCGAGGCAGGCCCTTGCGTTGTCACCCAGCTCAAGACCGAAGAGAAGGACGGCTACAATGCGGTTCAGTTCGGTTTTGAGGACATCAAGGAGCGCAAGCTCAACAAGCCGGAGAAGGGCCACCTGAAGAAGGCTGGCGACTCCCTTAAGAAGTACCTCAAGGAGTTCCGCTTTGCGGACTGCTCCACCTTCCAGCTTGGCGATGTAGTAAAGGCCGACATGTTCGTCGCTGGCGACTATGTCGACGTGACCGGCACCTCCAAGGGTAAGGGCTACGCGGGCGTTATCAAGCGCTTTAACGCGGGCCGCTCCCCGATGAGCCACGGCGCCGGCCCGATGCACCGTCATCAGGGCTCCATGGGCGCGTGCTCGGATCCTTCCAAGATCATGAAGGGCAAAATGATGCCGGGCCACATGGGCGCTGAGCAGGTTACCGTTCAGAACCTCGACGTGGTCAAGGTCGATCCGGAGCTGAACCTCATCGCTGTTTGCGGCGCGGTTCCGGGCCCGAAGGGCGGCATCGTGGTGCTGAAGAACACCGTCAAGAATAACAAGGTTGCCAAGGGCGAGGCTGGCGTCAGCAAGAACCCGCAGAAGGCTTCCGCGAGAAAGTAAGGGAAGGAGGAGCAACTCATGCCTACAGTAGCAGTTTTTGATATGACCGGTAAGAAGACCGGCGAGATGGAGCTGAACGAGGCCGTTTTCGGCATCGAGCCCAACATGGCTGTGGTTCATGCCGCAGTAAAGAATTATCTGGCAAATCAGCGTCAGGGCACCCAGTCCACGCTGACCCGTGCTGAGGTCCGTGGCGGCGGCATCAAGCCGTGGCGTCAGAAGGGCACCGGCCGTGCCCGTCAGGGTTCGATTCGTTCTCCGCAGTGGACCCACGGCGGTATTGCCCTCGGCCCGAAGCCCCGTTCTTATAATTACTCCCTGACCAAGAAGACCCGTCGTCTGGCGATGCTCTCCGCGCTGAGCGCAAAGGCAGCTGCCGGCGAAATCATCGTCATCGATGGTCTGGACATGGGCGAAATCAAGACCAAGACCTTCGCCGGCTTCCTCAAGTCTGTGGAAGCCACCGGCAAGAGCCTGGTTGTTACCCCCGAGGTTCGCACGAACGTCGTCAAGTCCGCCGCCAACATTCCGGGCGTGCGCACGACGATCGCGTCTACCCTCAATGTTTACGAAGTCCTCAACGCCGACAAGTTCATCATCGACAAGGCGGCGGTTGAGAAGCTGCAGGAGGTGTACGCATAATGAAGTTCGCTTACGATATTATCAAGAAGCCGGTCATCACCGAGCGTTCCATGATGGGTTCTCAGAACAACAAGTACACCTTTGAAGTTGCCGCTGACGCTGGCAAGATTGAAATCAAGAAGGCTGTGGAAGAGATCTTCGGCGTAAAGGTGCAGAAGGTCAACACCATCAAGCTGCCGGGCAAGTGGAAGCGCATGGGCGTCCACGTTGGCAAGCGTCCCGACATCAAGAAGGCGATTGTCACCCTGACCCCGGACTCCAAGGGCATCGAGCTTTTTGAGAACATGATGTAATATCTTCTAAGGGGGACCGGTCCCCCTTAGATACCAGAAAAATTCCCGATGGAAACTTTTCTGGATAACCCCCTCGCGTTTGTACGCAAACGCGGTTCGGGACACGCGTCCCGAAGCAGTGGAGTTTTGAACGGGCTAAGCCCGCTCAAAACAGCGCCCCTGCGGGGCGATTGAATGCACGGAAACGTGCTTGTATGGGGATGTCACCCCGATAAGAAACAGATTCTAAGGAGTTGAAAATCCAAATGGCTATCAAGACTTTCAACCCGACGACGCCCTCGCGCAGAAATATGACTGTGCTTTCCTACAAGGGTCTGTCCAAGGTGAAGCCCGAGAAGAGCCTTCTCGAAAAGGTCAAGAAGACCGCCGGCCGCAACAGCTACGGCCGTATCACCGTTCGTCACATTGGCGGCGGCAACAAGAAAAAGTACCGTATCATTGACTTCAAGCGCCAGAAGCTGGATATGCCGGCAACCGTGCTGACGCTCGAGTACGACCCGAACCGCTCCGCGAACATCGCGCTGGTTCAGTATGAGGACGGCGTCAAGGCTTATATCCTCGCGCCGGAAGGCCTCAAGATCGGCGACAAGGTCGTATCCTCCAAGGATGCCGACATCAAGCCGGGCAACTGCCTGCCGGTTGAGAACATCCCGGTTGGTACCATGATTCACAACATTGAGCTGTACCCCGGCAAGGGCGCGCAGCTGGTTCGTTCCGCAGGCGTCGGCGCTCAGCTGATGGCGAAGGAGAACGGCAAGGCGATGGTTCGTCTGCCCTCCGGTGAGCTGCGTTACGTCCGTCTGGAGTGCAAGGCAACCATCGGCGTTGTCGGCAACTCCGACCACTCCAACGTTCAGATCGGTAAGGCCGGCCGTACCCGTCACATGGGTATCCGTCCGACCGTCCGCGGTTCTGTTATGAACCCGTGCGATCACCCGCACGGCGGCGGCGAAGGCAAGAGCCCGATCGGTCGTCCCAGCCCGGTTACCCCGTGGGGCAAGCCGGCGATGGGTTACAAGACCCGCAAGAAGAACCACCGCACGGATAAGCAGATCGTGCGTCGTCGCAACGGCAAGTAAGAAAGGAGTTAACGTAATATGGGCAGAAGTGTCAAGAAGGGCCCTTTTGTGGCTCCTGAGCTTATCAAAAGAGTCGTTGAAATGAACGAAAAGGGCGAGAAGAAGGTTCTCAAGACCTGGTCCCGCGCTTCCACGATCTTCCCGGAGTTCGTCGGTCATACCTTCGCGGTACACGACGGCCGCAAGCATGTTCCGGTGTATGTCACCGAGGACATGGTTGGTCACAAGCTGGGCGAGTTTGCTCCCACCCGTACCTATAAGGGTCACGCGGGCAGCAAGACCTCCAATAACGGTAAGTAAGGAGGAGTTAAGGAAACATGGAAGCAAGAGCAATCGTACGCAACGTGCGCATGACCCCGCGTAAGATCAAGCTGATCTGCGATCTGATCCGCGGCAAGGATGCGGGCGAAGCGATGGCTATCATCATGAATACCCCCAAGGCGGCCTGCGAGCCGATGGAGAAGCTCCTCAAGAGCGCAGTCGCCAATGCCGAGAACAACCACGGCATGAACACCGATAAGCTGTACGTTAAGGAAGTACACGTCGGTCCCGGCCCGATCATGAAGCGCGTTATGCCGCGTGCACAGGGCCGTGCATTCAGAATCCTCAAGAGAACCTCGCACATCACGCTGGTTCTTGGCGAGAGAGAATAAGGGAGGGTAATCAATGGGCCAGAAAGTAAATCCGAACGGTCTCCGTGTCGGCGTTATCAAGAATTGGGATTCCCGTTGGTTCGCAAAGGACAATGCGTTCGGCGACCTCCTCGTGGAAGACTACAACATCCGTAAGGAACTGAAGAAGCGTCTGTACGACGCAGGCGTTCCGGCGATCGAAATCGAGCGCAAGAACGACGAAATCAAGATCATGATCCAGTGCGCGCGTCCCGGCATGGTTGTCGGCCGCGGCGGCGAGGACATCAAGAAGCTCGAGGAAGAGCTGACCCGCAAGTATGGCAAGAAGGTTCGCTGCTCTATCATCGAGATCAAGAACCCGGACACCAATGCAACGCTGGTTGCGGAAAACATTGCCGCGCAGCTTGAGAAGCGCATTGGCTTCCGTCGTGCCATGAAGCAGTCCATGGGCCGCGCAATGCGCATGGGCGCCAAGGGCATCAAGGTTTCCTGCAGCGGCCGTCTGGGCGGCGCGGAAATCGCCCGCACCGAGCACTATCATGAGGGCACCATCCCGCTGCAGACCCTGCGCGCGGATATCGACTATGGCTTTGCCGAGGCCGCGACCACCTATGGCCGCATCGGCGTTAAGGTTTGGATCTACAAGGGTGAGGTTCTCCACGGCGGTCCGCGTCTGGGCCGTTCCATCGAGGCTCCCAAGCCCGCTTTCGAGCGCCGCGAGCGTCGCGGTGGCCGTGATGACCGCCGTGGCGGCCGTCGCGACTTCAACCGTGGCAATGGCGAGCGTCGCGCACCCCGTCAGGAAGGAGGCAACCGCTAATGCTGCTCCCCAAGAGAGTTAAATACCGTCGCGTGCATCGTGGCCGCCTCAAGGGCAAGGCCATGCGCGGCAACTTCGTATCCAACGGCGATTTCGGCCTGCAGGCTACCGAGCCCTGCTGGATCACCTCGAACCAGATTGAGGCCGCTCGTATCGCCATGACCCATTACACCAAGCGTGGCGGTCAGGTTTGGATCAAGATTTTCCCCGATAAGCCGATTACCGAGAAGCCGGCCGAGACCCGAATGGGTTCCGGTAAGGGCTCGCCCGAGTACTGGGTAGCGGTCGTAAAGCCCGGCCGCGTACTGTTTGAAATCGCCGGCGTATCCGAAGAGGTCGCCCGCGAGGCTCTGCGTCTGGCCAGCCACAAGCTGCCGTGCAAGACCAAGTTCGTTGCCCGTGAGACCAAGAATGGCGGTGAAGCATGATGAAGGCATCTGAGATCAGAGAACTGACGGCCGAGGAACTGGCTGCAAAGCTGGGCGACCTGAAGAAGGACCTCTTCAACCTCCGTCTTCAGCTCGCTACCAATCAGCTCGAAAACACCAACAAGATCACTGAGGTCAAGCGCGACATTGCGCGTGTCAACACCGTAATCCGTGAGAAGCAGCTCGCGGAGAAGGCGTAAAGGGAGGGAAACGAATTGAGCGAAAGAGCATTACGCAAGACGCGAGTCGGCAAGGTCGTTTCCGATAAGATGGACAAGACCATTGTCGTCGCAATCGAGGATCGCGTTGCGCATCCTCTGTATAAGAAGGTTATTCCGCACACCTACAAGCTGAAGGCGCACGACGAGAACAACGAGTGCCGCATCGGCGACAAGGTGAAGGTGATGGAGACCCGCCCGCTGTCCAAGGATAAGCGCTGGAGACTGGTCGAAGTCATTGAGAAGGCAAAGTAAGGAGGAGAGCACATGGTTCAGCAGGAAACTTTTCTGCGTGCAGCTGACAACAGCGGCGCGAAGGAACTGAAGGTAATCCGTGTTCTCGGCGGCTCCGCACGCAAGTACGGCAACATCGGTGACGTAGTCGTCTGCTCGGTGCGCAAGTGCACCCCGGGCGGCGGCGTGAAGAAGGGCGACGTCGTTAAGGCGGTCATCGTCCGCACCGTTAAGGGCCTGCGCCGCGCGGATGGAAGCTACATCCGCTTTGACGAGAACGCCGGCGTCATCATCCGTGATGATAAAAACCCCCGCGGCACCCGTATCTTTGGGCCTGTCGCTCGTGAGCTGCGCGATAAGGACTATATGAAGATCCTGTCGCTTGCTCCGGAAGTACTGTAAGGAGGTCGCCAAGAAATATGAATACTCTGCATGTTAAGACGGGCGACACCGCAGTCGTTCTTTCCGGCAAGGAAAAGGGCAAGCGCGGCAAGGTTCTGTCCGTAAACCCGAAGAAGGGTATGGTTGTTATCGAAGGTGTGAACATGATTAAGTGCCACACCAAGCCCCGCCGTCAGGGTGAGACCGGCGGCATCATCGAGCGCGAGGGCGCGCTGCGTGCGTGCAAGGTTATGCGTGTTTGCCCGAAGTGCAACAAGCCGACCCGCCCCGCGCACAAGTTCGCTGAGAACGGTGCAAAGCTGACGGTGTGCAAGCACTGCGGCGAGACGCTTTAAGAAGAGGAGGCAAGCAATAAATGGTTCCGAATATGAAAGCCAAGTATACTGCGGATGTTGCGCCTGCTCTGATGAAGAAGTTCCAGTACAAGAGCACGATGCAGATCCCGACCATCGACAAGATTGTCGTTAACGTCGGCTGCGGCAAGGAAGCCAACGGCAACTCCAAGGTTATCGAGTCCGTTGTCCGCGACATCGCAGCCATCACCGGCCAGAAGCCGGTTGTCACCCACGCCCGCAAGTCGGTTGCGAACTTCAAGCTCCGCGAGGGCATGCCGGTTGGCGTCAAGGTTACCCTGCGCCGCGACCGCATGTGGGAGTTCCTCGATCGTCTGTTCAACGTAGCGCTGCCGCGTGTCCGCGACTTCCGCGGCATCAACGGCGATGCGTTCGACGGCCGCGGCAACTACGCCCTCGGCCTGAAGGAGCAGCTGATCTTCCCGGAAATTTCCTACGATCAGATCGACAAGATCCGTGGTATGGATATCGTTATCTGCACCACCGCAAAGACCGACGAAGAAGCCAAAGAGCTGCTCACGCTGATGGGCGCTCCGTTTGCAAAGTAAGGGAGGAGAAACAACATGGCTAAGAAGGCAATGATCCTCAAGCAGCAGGCGAAGCCGAAGTTCTCTACCCGCGCTTACAATCGCTGCAAGATCTGCGGCCGTCCGCACGCTTACCTGCGTGATTTCGGTATCTGCCGTATCTGCTTCCGTGAGCTGGCTTACAAGGGCCAGATCCCGGGCGTTCGCAAGGCTTCCTGGTAAGGCTTGCGTCGATTGAAAACGACAAAAAGCGGGCGCTCCGGCGCCCGCTTTTCGCAAATGCTGCCGAAGTGTGTCGGCAAACGAAGTTTTATTGCGTTTTGACGGGAACGAAACCAGAATATTTTATAAAAATATGCATTTTGTTGCTTGCCAACGCGCAAAAAACCATGCTATAATTAGTCGATAGCCCGCCCATGCGGGCTTATCGGCTGTAATTATAAAACAGCTTACCCCAGCCGCTGTCCGTGGAAGGGCCACAGGCAGTGTAAAGAAAAGTGGGAGGCAAACAGGTCAATCAAGAGGGGACCCAACCCAGCCCCGCTCCGATTGCTGCACTACCCCCAAACTTCTTGAAAAGGAGAGCATTTATGCAGATCACTGATCCTATCGCGGATATGCTGACCCGTATCCGCAACGCCGGCAATGCTCGTCATGCCAGCGTGGACGTACCCGCGTCCAAAATGAAGAAGGCAATTGCCCAGATCCTGCTCGATGAGGGCTATATCAAGTCCTTTGAGACCGTCGAGGGCAACACCCAGGGCATCATCCGCATCACGCTCAAGTATGTGGACGGCCGCCAGAAGGCTATCACCGGCCTCAAGCGTGTTTCCAAGCCCGGCCTGCGTGTGTATGCCGGCGCTCAGGAGCTTCCGAAGGTGCTCCGCGGCCTTGGTATTGCCATCATTTCCACGTCGAGAGGCATCATGACCGACAAGAAGGCTCGCGAGCTGAATGTCGGCGGCGAAGTCCTCGCATTTGTATGGTAAGGGGAGGTATAAAATATGTCTCGAATTGGTAGAATGCCGATTGCCATCCCGTCCGGTGTGGAGGTCAAGATCGACGGCCATGTCGTAACGGTCAAGGGCGCAAAGGCAACCCTTACCCGCGAAATCCACCCGAACATCACCGTAGCGGTGGAGGGAAATGAAATTCTTGTCACCCGTCCGAACGATGACAAGCACAACCGTGCCCTGCACGGCCTGACCCGTTCGCTCGTTCACAACATGGTTGTCGGCGTAACCGACGGCTTCAAGAAGGAACTGAGCGTACAGGGCGTTGGTTACCGTGTACAGAAGCAGGGCAAGGATCTGGTTATGAACCTCGGTTACTCGCATCAGGTTACCATGAGCGAAATCGACGGCATCACGATCGACGTTCCGAATCCGAACACGATCATCATCTCCGGTCCTGACAAGCAGAAGGTCGGCCAGTTTGCTGCGGAAGTCCGCGAGAAGCGTCCGCCGGAACCCTACAAGGGCAAGGGCATTCGCTACGCTGACGAGTATGTCCGCCGCAAGGAAGGCAAGACCGGCGCGAAGAAGAAGTAAGGAAAGGAGAGGCGAATTTAAATGGTTTCGAAGAAGGATTCCAACAAGGCGCGTCTGCAGCGCCACAAGCGCGTGCGCGCAAAGATCAGCGGTACCGCCGAGCGTCCGCGTCTGGACGTTTACCGTTCCGCAAAGAACATCTATGCACAGGTCATCGACGATATCGCCGGTGTTACCCTCGTTTCCGCCTCGACTGCCGAGAAGGACTTCACCGAGTACGGCGGCAACAAGGACGCAGCCAAGAAGGTTGGCATGCTGGTTGCCGAGCGCTGCAAGGCCAAGGGCATTGAAAACGTCGTGTTTGACCGCGGCGGTTATCTGTACCACGGCCGCGTGAAGGAACTCGCGGAAGGCGCCCGTGAGGGCGGCCTGCAGTTTTAAGTCGGGAGGAGGTAAAACATGGCTCAGTTTAACAGAAACGATAAGCGCGAGGACGAGTTCTCCGAGAACGTAGTCGCGCTCAACCGCGTTGCCAAGACCGTTAAGGGCGGCCGTATCTTCAAGTTTGCGGCGCTGGTCGTTGTTGGCGACGGCAAGGGCACGGTTGGCTTCGGCCTCGGCAAGGCTTCCGAGGTTCCGGACGCAATCCGTAAGGGCATCGAGGACGCCAAGAAGAACCTCGTTAAGATTTCGCTGAAGGGCACCACCATCCCGCATGAGGTGATTGGTGAGTTCGGCGCGGGCCGCGTTCTGCTCAAGCCCGCCGCTCCCGGTACCGGCGTTATCGCCGGCGGCGCAGTTCGTGCGGTCGTTGAGGCTGCCGGCATCAAGGACATCCGTACCAAGTGCCTGCGTTCCAACAACCCGCAGAATGTTGTTACCGCAACGATGGAAGGCCTCAAGAGCCTGCGCGACGCTGCTCAGGTAGCGGCTGTTCGCGGCAAAGCCGTAGAAGAACTGTAAGAAAGGGGTAACTCACAATGGCTAACATGAAGATTACCCTGAAAAAGAGCCTGGTCGGCCGCTTGGATAAGCACATCGCGACCGCTCATTCTTTGGGGCTTAAGAAGATTAACGACGTAACCGTTCAGCCGGACAACGCGCAGACGCGCGGCAAGGTAAAGCAGATCGGTTACCTGCTCGAAGTTGTAGAGGAGGCGTAACCCATGAAGCTTCACGAATTATCGCCTGCCGCGGGTTCCACCAAGCCGGCTTACCGTAAGGGCCGCGGCGCTGGTTCCGGCAACGGCAAGACCGCAGGCCGCGGTCACAAGGGCCAGTGGGCCCGTTCGGGCGGCGGCGTCCGTCCCGGTTTTGAAGGCGGCCAGATGCCTCTGGCACGTCGTCTGCCGAAGCGCGGCTTCAATAATATTTTCGGCACCACCTACGCACCGGTCAATGTTTCCGCTCTGGAGAAGTTTGAAGACGGCACCGAGGTCACCGCAGAGTCCCTGCGCGAGGCCGGTATCGTCAAGAATGCTCTCGACGGCATCAAGATCCTTGGCAATGGCACGCTGACTAAGAAGCTGACGGTTAAGGCCGCAGCGTTCTCCGCGTCCGCAAAGGAGAAGATCGAAGCCGCAGGCGGAAAGGCCGAGGTGATTTAAGGTGTTTCAAACCCTTAAAAACGCCTGGAGTATGCCTGAGCTGCGCAAGAAGATCCTGTATACGCTGTTTATCCTGCTGATCTTCCGCTTTGGCTCCTGCATTCCCGTTCCGTTCATCAACACCTCGCTGCTGTCTGAGTATTTTAATCAGGCAGCGGTCGGCGGATCGATGCTCGGTTATCTGGATATGTTCACCGGCGGCGGTCTGTCCAAAGCGACGATCTTCGCCATGTCCATCACGCCCTATATCAATGCGTCCATTATCCTGCAGCTGCTGACCGTTGCCATTCCCGCTCTTGAGCGCATGGTTAAGGACGGCGGCGAGGAAGGCCGCAAGAAGATCGCTTCCTGGACCCGCTATCTGGCGGTTATCCTCGGTCTTCTGCAGGGCTTCTCTTACTATGCATTGCTGCGCAATCAGGGCTTCCTGTCCAACACGGGCGCGCTGGCCGGTGCTGCAATCATCCTGACCTTTACCGCTGGTACCGCGCTGATCATGTGGCTGGGCGAGCACATCACCCAGAACGGCATCGGCAATGGTATCTCGATTATCCTGTTTGCCGGTATTGTTTCCCGCGGTCCGTCGCTGCTGCGCACGCTGTGGAATTTGCTGCAGACGGGCGGTCAGGGCATCCTGTCGGCTGTACTGATGGTTATCATCGGTTTGGCCATCGTGGTGTTCATTGTGTTTATGTCCAATGCGGAGCGCCGCATTCCGGTACAGTACGCAAAGCGTGTGGTTGGCCGTAAGATGTATGGCGGCCAGTCCACCCACCTGCCGATCAAGGTCAATGCGTCCGGCGTTATGCCGATCATCTTCGCATCGTCCATCCTCTCCCTGCCGCAGACCATTACGATATTCTGGCAGCCGGAGTCGGGTACGGTCGGCTATCACATCCTGAACCTGTTCTCGCAGGCTAATCCGTTCTATATCGTGGTTTATGCCCTGCTGATCCTTGCGTTTGCGTATTTCTACGCATCCATTCAGTTCAACCCGATCGAGATCGCCAACAACCTCAAGAAGAACGGCGGCTTTATTCCGGGCTTCCGTCCGGGCAAGCCGACTTCGGACTTCATCACCAAGGCGCTGGGCAAGGTCACCTTTGTCGGTGCAATCTTCCTGGCAATCGTTGCGATTCTGCCGCTGGTGGTCGGTGCGATTTCCCCCACGCTGTCCAATGTGGCGCTGGGCGGCACCTCGGTCATCATCGTGGTCGGTGTTGCGCTTGACACGGTCAAGCAGTTGGAGGCGCAGATGCTGATGCGTCATCACAAGGGCTTCTTGGAATAATGCTGGAGGCGAATTAAAAAGTGAAATTGATTCTTTTGGGCGCTCCGGGCGCCGGCAAGGGAACGCTTGCATCCTATCTGATTGAAAAGATGGGCATTCCCAGCATCTCCACTGGCAATATCCTGCGTGAGGCAATCAAGAACAATACCCCCCTCGGCCAGAAGGCCAAGGGCTTCATGGATGCCGGCCAGCTTGTGCCGGATGATCTGGTAATCAATCTGCTCGAGGAGCGCATCGCGCAGCGCGACTGCAAGAGCGGCTTCATCCTCGACGGTTTCCCGCGCACCATTCCGCAGGCGGAAGCGCTGGACAAGATTTCCGATATTGATTGCGCCCTCTCCCTCGAGGTTCCCTACGAGGTCATTGAGAAGCGCATGACCGGCCGCCGCGTGTGCCTGCGCTGCGGCGCCACCTACCACATCGAGGCGAACCCGCCGCGTGTGGAAGGCGTATGTGATATCTGCGGCGATAAGCTGGTCATCCGCAGCGACGACCAGCCGGATGTAGTCCGCCGCCGTCAGGAAACCTATCACGAGCAGACCGAGCCGCTCAAGGGCTATTACGAAGCGCAGGGCAAGCTCAAGAGCATCGATGGTACGCAGGGCATTCGGGAAACCGAGAAGCTCGCGGTTGCCGCGTTGGGTCTGTAAGCTATGATACGCATTAAAACTGAGCAGGAGCTCGAACGGATGCGCGTTGCCTGCCGCCTGACCGCCATTGCGCGCAAGGCGGCGGCGGACGCCGTCCATCCCGGTGTCACTACGGGCGAAATTGACCGGATTGTCCGCAAAACAATCGAGGATGCGGGTGGCAAGCCCTCTTTCCTCGGTTATGCCGGCTTTCCCGGCAGCGCCTGTGTATCGATCAACGACGAGGTAATTCACGGCATTCCTTCGGACACCCGCGTGGTGCACGAAGGCGACATCGTGAAGGTGGACGTCGGCGCCTATATCGGCGGCTTTCACGGCGACTGCGCCTGCACCGTACCCTGCGGTGCGGTCAGCGATGAGGCCAAGCGCTTGATCGAGGTGACCCGGCAGAGCTTCTATGAGGGTATCAAATTTGCCCGCGAGGGCTACCGCGTTTCGGATATCTCCGCGGCCGTGCAGGCCTATGTGGAGAAAAACGGATTTTCGGTCGTGCGCGCGTACGTCGGTCACGGCGTGGGCGAGAATTTGCACGAATCCCCCGAAGTGCCGAACTTTGGCCGTCCCGGCCACGGCCTCCGTTTGCAGCGCGGTATGACCATCGCAGTGGAACCCATGGTCAACGTGGGTGTGTATGACATCAAGGTCCTGCCCGACGGCTGGACCGTCAAAACCAAGGACGGCAAATTGTCCGCCCACTATGAAAACACCATTGCCATCACAGATGGAGAGCCGGAGATTATGACCAATATCGACGGCGAGGTACTGTAATGGCAGAGACTCATACAGCCGACATTGTCCTGTCGCTGACCGGAAGGGACAAAGGGATGCTGATGCTGGTTGTCGCGGAAGAGGGGGATTTTCTTCTGCTGGCCAACGGGCGCGGCCGTCGGGCGGAAAGCCCGAAGCGCAAGCGCCGCCGGCATGTCAGCCGCCAGGGCCGATGCGATGAACGCACCCAGCGCAAGCTGCTGGAAAACGGCCGCCTGACCAACAGCGATATCCGTAAAGCGCTCGCCCTCTGGACGGGGGCGGAGGACGCAAATTGACCGAGGAGGGTATCCCATAAATGGCAAAAGATGATGTAATCGAACTGGAAGGTACCGTCATAGAGGCGCTGCCTAACGCGATGTTCCAGGTGGAGCTGCCCAACGGGCATAAGATTCTTGCTCATATCTCCGGCAAGCTCCGCATGAACTTTATCCGCATTCTCCCCGGCGACAAGGTCACCGTTCAGATGTCGCCCTACGACCTGACCCGCGGTCGTATTACTTGGCGTTCCAAGTAAAGAAAAAGCGGGCGGAGGCGCGTATGTGACCCGAGCGCCAGTGGTCGCCGGTTTTGCCGGTGTCCCATCCCACCAAAAATTTTGATGGAGGTAAAATGTCATGAATGTAAGACCGTCTGTAAAGCCGATCTGCGAGAAGTGCAAGATCATTCGCCGCAAGGGCAAGGTTATGGTTATCTGCCAGAACCCGAAGCACAAGCAGAAGCAGGGCTAAAACCCTTATAGGGGGTATCCAATACCCCCTATATACGAAAGAAAGTTCCGGTAGAAACTTTCTTTCGATACCCCCGGACGCGGCCCAGGGCCGCTGAGTCGAGGTATCAAAAGCACGGGCAAAGCTCGCGCTTTTGATGATAAATTGCCGCGTGAAAGGCGCGGGATGATGGTTTACGTGAACACGACAAGCACGCACGGCGAGTGCGGCGCTGCAGGGGCGGAGGCGGTCCCTATACTGTGTTTGCCAACACGCCTCAGTGTAACAAATCGGAGGTTATAGAAAATATGGCACGTATTGCCGGTGTTGACCTTCCCCGCGAGAAGCGCGTGGAGATCGGCCTGACCTACGTCTTCGGCATTGGCCGCAAGACGTCCAACGAGATCCTTAAGAAGACCGGTATCAATCCGGACACCCGCGTAAAGGACCTGACCGAAGAAGAAGCCGCTAAGCTGCGTGAAGTAATCGACCGCGACTACAACGTCGAGGGCGACCTGCGCCGCGAAATCGGTTTGAATATCAAGCGCCTGGTTGAAATTGGCTGCTACCGCGGCCTGCGCCACCGTCGCGGCCTGCCGGTTCGCGGCCAGCGCACCAAGACCAATGCACGTACCCGCAAGGGCCCGAAGAAGACCATTGCGAACAAGAAGAAGTAAGGAGGGGAACGTATAAATGGCTAAGGTACAGAAGAAGGGCGCGGCGACCCGTACGCGCCGTCGCGAGCGCAAGAACATTGAAAAGGGCGCGGCTCACATCCGTTCCTCTTTCAACAACACTATCGTTACCATCACCGACCTGAACGGCAACGCGATTTCCTGGGCTTCCTCCGGCGAAATGGGCTTCCGCGGCTCGCGTAAGTCCACTCCGTTCGCTGCGCAGACCGCGGCTGAGACCGCTGCTGCCGCTGCGATGGAGCACGGCCTCAAGACTGTTGAAGTTTACGTTAAGGGCCCTGGTTCCGGCCGCGAGGCTGCGATCCGTGCGCTGCAGGCTGCCGGCCTCGAGGTTACCATGATCAAGGACGTAACCCCGATCCCGCACAATGGCTGCCGCCCGCCCAAGAGAAGAAGAGTCTAATAGAGGAGGAAACCGATAAATGGCTAAGAATACACAGCCCGTTCTCAAGCGCTGCAAGACGCTTGGTCTCTCCCCCGCGGTTCTGGGCTACTCCAAGTCCACCAAGCGTCAGCCCAAGCAGACCCGCCGTAAGCAGTCCGAGTATGGCATGCAGCTGGCTGAAAAGCAGAAGGTAAAATTCATTTACGGCGTTCTCGAGAAGCAGTTCCATGCTTACTACGAGAAGGCAGAGCGCAAGCAGGGCATCACCGGTGAGATCCTGCTGCAGGAGCTCGAGCGCCGTCTGGACAACGTTGTTTTCCGCATGGGCTTTGCCAACACCCGCCGCGAGGCGCGTCAGCTGGTAAACCACGCGCACTTTACCGTAAACGGCAAGCGCGTCAACATCCCGTCCTATCAGGTAAAGCCGGGCGATGTTGTTGCTGTCCGTGAGAAGTCCCGCACCTCCACCAAGTTCAAGACCCTGCTGGAGGAGAACGGCAAGAAGGCCTGCCCCAAGTGGATTGACAAGGCTAAGGACTCCTTCGAGGGCAAGATCGTTGCGATGCCGGCCCGCGATGACAT
This sequence comes from Agathobaculum sp. LCP25S3_E8, assembly GCF_052117165.1. NCBI lineage: Bacteria > Bacillati > Bacillota > Clostridia > Eubacteriales > Butyricicoccaceae > Agathobaculum > Agathobaculum sp. LCP25S3_E8. The sequence goes on along the minus strand of NZ_JBQKJR010000001.1, from coordinate 144,938 downwards.
CGACTACGATGTTGCAGAGCACCTCATCGTCGAGTTGTACTCGAAATAATAGACCCTCGCTTTTGGAGCTGGCGAGGTGTCTGCTTCGCCTGCTCCGCTTAAAGTTTCCAACCAACGTGAAGGAGGGTACCAAATGATCGAAATCGAAAAGCCGCGCATTGACTGTGAACAGCTCGCTGAGGACGGTTCTTACGGTAAGTTCGTTGTAGAGCCGCTGGAACGCGGATACGGCACCACGCTGGGTAACTCCCTGCGCCGCATCCTGCTCTCCTCGCTGCCCGGTACGGCAGCGTCCAGCATCAAGATCGCCGGCGTGCAGCATGAGTTCTCCACCATTCCGGGCGTTAAGGAAGACGTGACCGAGATCGTGCTGAACATCAAGGGCATCATTGCCAAGCTGCATTGCGACGGCCCCAAGACGGTCTACATCGAGGCCGCCGGTGAGGGCGAAGTCAAGGCCGGTGATATCCATGCCGACGGCGAGGTTGAGATTCTCAATCCCGACATGCACATCGCCACGCTGATGAGCGACGCGCGTCTGTCCATGGAGATCACGCTGACTTCCGGCCGCGGCTATGTACCGGCTGAGAAGAACAAGCAGCATCAGACCTCCATCGGGGTCATTCCGGTGGATTCGATCTACACGCCGGTCTACAAGGTTAATTACACGGTGGAAAACACCCGTGTGCGTGACCTGACCGACTATGATAAACTCACGCTCGAGGTATGGACCAACGGCACGATCACCGCGCGCGACGCAGTTTCGCTCGGCGCGAAGGTCCTGCGCGACCACCTCGACCTGTTCGTCGACCTGTCCGAGGAGATCGGCTCCAAGTCCACGGTTGTGGAGAAGGCCGAAGCGCAGCACGATAAGGTGCTTGAAATGACCATCGAGGAGCTGGACTTCTCCGTGCGTTCGTTCAACTGCCTCAAGCGCGCCGGCATCAACACCGTTGAGGATCTGATCAACACTTCCGAAGAGGACATGATGAAGGTCCGCAACCTGGGCCGCAAGTCGCTCGAAGAGGTTATCGGCAAGCTGGAGGCCATGGGCCTGCATCTGGCCAAGTCCGAGGAATGATCCGGACGGTTGCTGCATAACCGTATCGGTTCATAAAAAGAACGATAACGCGGCGGCACGATAAGCCGCGCCGCCGCCTTTACTTTATTTTGGAGGTAAACACGAATGGCTAACAATCGCAAGCTCGGCCGTCCGACGGACCACCGTATGGCTATGCTGCGTGCGATGGTGACCTACCTGCTGGAGAACGGCAAGGTTGAGACCACCGTTGCCCGCGCCAAGGAAGTCGGCCCGCTGACTGAGAAGATGATTACCCTTGGCAAGAAGAACACGCTGGCTTCCCGCCGTCAGGCGATGGCTTTCATCACCAAGGAAGCTGTTGTAGCAAAGCTGTTCTCTGAGATTGCGCCGGAGTATGCAAGCCGTAACGGCGGCTACACCCGCATCATCAAGACCGGTCCCCGCCGCGGCGACGCTGCCGAAATGGCGATCATCGAGCTGGTTAAGTAAGGTAACGGCTCGCCCGTAAACAGGGAAAGACCCAAAAAGGTTATCCAGTAGCGTGCTTACTGGATAACCTTTTTTCTGTATGCGGCGGCATCGGCGCATGCAATAAACAAATTTTAGAAAAAACACGCTTTCTGCAAGAAAATGCCTTGCATTTACATGGAAAACGTGATATACTAAGCACGTTCAGTAAGAAAGTAACCGTAAGGAGTGGCGAAAGCCACTCCTTACGCTTTGCTTGGAGTATTTTTTTGAAGGAGGGACGGCTTTGCAGGCAAAGCAGATTGTCGCCCGCGTGGAGGAACTGGTTCGGCCCCTGTGCGAACAGGCCGGCGTTTCCCTGTGGGACGTGGAATTTGAAAAGGAAGGCGGACAGTATATGCTGACCGTCACCGTCGACCATCCGGACGGCGTGAACATCGACCAGTGTGAGCAGGTTTCGCGCGCGCTTGATCCGATGCTCGACGAAAAGGAATTTGACAGCATGCCGTCCTATACGCTGTGCGTATCCTCGGCAGGACTGTCGCGGCGGCTGAAAAAGCCTGAGCATTTCGCCGCGTTCCTTGGCCATCCGGTTGAGGTCGGCTTTTATAAGCCGGTGAATGGGGCAAAACAGGTGGAAGGCACACTGGTTGCCTACGAAAACGGTAATGTCACGCTGGAAACCGGCGGACAGCGCACGGTATATGAGCCGGCGGATATTGCGGCTGTACGGCTCGCGGTCGAGATATAAATAAGGAGTTTGATTGGAAAAAATGGTGAACGCAGAATTTTTTGATGCGCTGGAGCAGCTCGAAAAGGAAAAAGGCATCCCGGTGGATTACATGCTGGACCGCGTCGGTCAGGCGCTCATTACCGCATACAAGCGTGATAACGACGGTATGACGGATAACGTGTTTGTTGAGCCGGACCGAGACAAGAAAACCATTCGCATGTATGTACGAAAAACCGTGGTCAAAGCAGAGGACCTTTACGAGCCGTATGAGGAGATTACGCTCGAAGAGGCCGCAGAGTACAAGAAAAACCCGATGGTGGGCGACATCATCGACATTGATATCCCGACCAAGTCGTTTGGCCGCATCGCGGCACAGACCGCCAAGCAGGTTATCATTCAGGGCATCCGCGAGGCGGAGCGCGGCATGGTGATTTCCGAGTTTGAGAGCAAGGAACACGAAATTTTGACCGGTGTTATCGCCCGTATCGACCCGCGCTCGGGCAATGCATATCTTGATGTGGTTTCGGGCGGCGAGAAGAGCGAGGCGGTTCTGTCCGCATCCGAGCAGGTCCGCGGCGAAGAGCTGGTCGAGGGCCAGCGCATCAAGGTTTACCTGATCGAAGTGCGCCGCGGCACGCGCGGCCCGCAGGTGGTCGTTTCCCGCACGCATCCGGGTCTGGTTAAGCGCCTGTTCGAGCTGGAAGTGCCGGAAATCCATTCCGGTGTGGTCGAGGTCAAGAGCATTGCGCGTGAGGCGGGCAACCGTACCAAGATTGCGGTTGTTTCGCACGATGAAAACGTCGACCCCATCGGCGCATGCGTCGGTACGCGCGGCGCGCGTGTGGCCAACATCACAGGCGAGTTGAATGGCGAGAAAATCGACATCATCAAGTGGAACGAGGATACCGCGCAGTTTGTTTCCGCAGCGCTGGCCCCGGCGGACGTCATCTCCGCCACCATGCAGGCGGATAACAAGTCCTGCCGCGTGATTGTACCGGACGATCAGCTGTCGCTGGCCATCGGCAAGGAGGGCCAGAACGCGCGTCTTGCTGCCAAGCTGACCGGCTGTAAGATCGACATCGCTCCCGCATCTCAGGGCGAATAACATTACGGGGGTGCGGCAGAATATGGTGCAGAAGAAAATCCCCATGCGGCAATGCCTTGGCTGCCGCGAACATTTTCCCAAGCGCGAGCTGATTCGCGTGGTGCGCTCACCCGAAGGCGAGATAACGCTTGACTTCAAGGGAAAGGCGCCCGGCCGTGGTGCGTATCTGTGCGGCAAGCCGGAGTGCCTGAAAAAGGCGCGCAAAAGCCGCGCAATCGAGCGCGCGTTGTCCGTGACGGTTCCCGAAGAGGTTTACGATCAGCTGGAGCAGCAGATGGAACAGGAGGGTGCGCATGGCGAGTGATCCCTGTCTCGGTATGCTGGGGCTGGCGCGGCGCGCCGGTAAGCTGGCGTTTGGTGATGAGCTGGTGCGTCAGCTCTGCACAGACCATAAAGCACGCTGTGTGCTGGTCGCGGCGGATGCGGGCGAAAGCACCGCAAAAAAAGCAGCGATATATGCCGCGCGGGCGAATGTGCCGTGCATCACCCTGCCGCATGGCAAGGAGGAACTGGGCGCGGCGATTTGCAAGAACGGCTGCGCTGTGTGCGCACTCAGCGACATCGGCATGGCGGCTGCGGCCATCGGCAAACTTGCCGCAGCACATGAGGAATATACGGCCGTGGCGGAACAGCTGAGCGAAAAGAATGCACGCATTCAGTCCCGCCGGGGCAAAAAGAAACCACGTGACCGGGAGACACAGCGCAAAGCGGATGAAAAACCGTCTGTGCCCGTCAAACCGGAGCGCAAGCCGGAGCAACGCAGACGCGGTGTTTCACAGCGCGGCGCAACTGGCAAACGTCACGCGCGTCCGTCCGGCGCAGGCAGCCGTCCGGCTTCGCAGCGAAAACCCGGCGAAAACAAACGCGCAAAGCGCGTCGTCAATAGAAAATCCCCGCACAGCAAAGCAGAGCGGTGATTTTCATCCCATACACCGGCTTTGCCAGCGCATGGGATACCAGAGCGGAGCAAAGTTTCGCGCATCGGAACTTTGCGCAGCTTCGGATGCATCCGTGTCTCACGCGGTGCGTCCCCGCTCGATGCAGTCTGTATGGCTGCATCGAAGAACAGTGTTAGGAGGAGTTGCCCATGGCAATAGAGAATAAATATCGCGTACACGAGGTCGCCAAAGATTTCGGTGCATCCACCAAGGAGATTACGGAAATCCTGACCGAGTACTGTACCACGCCTAAAAATCATATGCAGGTGCTCGGCGATGAGGAACTGAGCGTCATTTTTGAATATATGACGCAGCACCATCAGGTTGCCGATCTGGAGCAGGTGCTCAACAGTCAGGCATCGTCCGGCGCGTCCGCCAAGGCAGAGCAGGCAGAGAAGCCGGCAAAGGAGCGGCCGGCACCGGAGACCAAGAAGGAAGCGGGCGCCGCGAAGGAAACCAATGTGGAAAGTGAGAAGCCGGCCCAGCCGACCAGCACCAAGGTCAAGCAGGTGCACCGTATCGACACCCGCGGTACCGGCGATGTTAACCTTGCCAAGTACGATGACCATGTCGACAAGCTGGTTGACGCGAAAGCCGAGCGCATGGAATCGCGCGGCCAGAAAAAGCAGAAGCTGACCAAGAAGTCCGACCAGCGCTCCAAGCCCTTCGGCAACAAGCGCCGGCAGGAGGAGCAGGAGAAGATGAAGCGCCTGCAGCGTCAGCAGCAGATGGCGGCACTCAAGAAGATTCCGGTCAAGGTCATGATTCCGGACGAAATTTCGGTCGGCGAGCTGGCCTCCCGCATGAAGCGCACCGCAGCAGACGTTATCAAGGGCCTCATCAAGCTGGGTGTGATGGCTTCCATCTCGGAGATCATCGACTTTGACACCGCGGCAATCGTTGCGGAGGAAATGGGCTGCAAGGTCGAGAAGGAAGTACACGTCACAATCGAGGAGCGCCTGTTTGACGAACACGAGGACAGCGAGGACGAACTGCAGCCCCGCGACCCGGTTGTCGTTGTTATGGGTCACGTTGACCACGGTAAGACCAGCCTGCTCGACGCAATCCGCAAGACCAAGGTGACCGAGGGCGAGGCCGGCGGCATCACCCAGCACATTGGCGCATACCGCGTGCAGGTGAATGGCAAGCCGATTACCTTCCTGGATACCCCCGGCCATGCGGCGTTCACATCCATGCGTGCCCGCGGCGCACAGGTAACCGACATTGCCATTCTGGTGGTCGCGGCGGACGACGGCGTCATGCCGCAGACCATTGAGGCCATCAACCACGCCAAGGCGGCCAACGTGCCAATCATTGTGGCGGTGAATAAAATCGACAAGCCGGGCGCAAACCCGGACCGCGTGCTCCAGCAGCTGACCGAGTACGAAATCGTCCCCGAAGAGTGGGGCGGTGACACGATTGTGTGCCAGATTTCGGCAAAGTTCGGTCAGGGCATTGAAAACCTGCTTGAAATGGTGCTGCTGACGGCGGAAATGGCCGACCTCAAGGCCAACCCGAACCGCAAGGCGCACGGTACGGTCATTGAAGCCAAGCTCGACAAGGGCCGCGGCCCGGTGGCAACGCTGCTGGTGCAGAACGGCACGCTGCATGCGGGCGATACGGTCATTGCCGGCACGGCGGTCGGCCGCGTGCGTGCGATGACCAACGATGACGGCAAGAAGATTCAGGAAGCCGGCCCGTCCGTTCCGGTTGAGATCATCGGTCTGGCCGAAGTACCGGGCGCGGGCGATATCTTCGATGCAGTCGATGACGAGAAGATGGCGCGTGAGCTGGTTGAGCAGCGCAAGGACAAGGAAAAGGAAGAGCGTAACAAGCAGTTCCACAAGGTCACGCTCGACAACCTGTTCGCTTCCATTCAGGAAGGCGAGATGAAGGAGCTGAACATCATCGTCAAGGCCGACGTACAGGGTTCGGTCGAGGCGATTCGCTCTTCGCTCGAGAAGCTCTCCAACGACGAGGTGCGCGTCAAGGTCATTCATGGCGCGGTCGGTGCTATCAACGAGTCCGACGTCATGCTGGCCGCAGCATCTGGTGCGATTATCGTCGGCTTCAACGTGCGTCCTGACCGCACGGCTACCGATTCGGCAGCGCAGCAGGGCGTAGATATGCGTATGTACCGCGTCATTTATGATGCGATTGAGGAAATGGAGCAGGCGATGAAGGGCATGCTCGAGCCGAAGTTTAAGGAAGTTGTGCTCGGTCATGCCGAAGTGCGTCAGGTATTCAAAATTACAGGCGCAGGCGCGGTTGCCGGCTGCTATGTGCAGGACGGCAAGATTCAGCGCAATGCCGAGGTGCGTGTGGTGCGCGACGGTATCGTATTCCATGAGGGCCACCTCAACACGCTCAAGCGCTTTAAGGACGATGTCAAGGAAGTTGCTTCCGGTTACGAGTGCGGCATGAGCATCGAGAACTATAACGACATCAAGGAGCAGGATATTATTGAATGCTTCGTGATGGAGGAAGTAAAGCAATAAAGGGTTTCGTTTGAAAGCACGCTTTCAAACGAGGGCGCTGTGCCGTGTGAGACACGGACACAGCACGGGCGGCAAAAGTTCCGATATGCGAAACTTTTGCCGTACTGGTGCAAAAAACCACGCACATGTCGCGGCTTTTTGCGCTTCCGCGGGTGCGGAAGCAATCAGAGTTTTACAAAACCGGGGCTTTGCCTCGGTTTTGTACCCCTGCTTCGGGACACGTGTCCCGAACCGCCCTTGCGGTGCAAGGGCGAGGGGGTTATCGAAACAAGTTTCTCCCGGAACTTGTTTCGTATCTAAGGGGGACTGGTCCCCCTTAGACCCGGACCGAAGGGAGGAAAATATGTCTACACGAATTGACCGCATTTCGGAAGAAGTGATGAAGGCGCTGGCTGAGGCCATGCGTTCCGTTAAGGACCCACGCGTGCAGAACGGTCTGGTTTCGGTCGTGCACTGCGAGGTTACAAACGACTTGCGCTATGCCAAGTGCTTTATTTCGGTGCTGGGCAGCGAGCAGCAGGCCAAAGAGGTCATGAAGGGCCTGAAATCCGCCGCGGGCTGGCTGCGGCGCGAGGTAGGCCACAAGGTGCAGCTGCGCTATGCGCCCGAGCTGGTGTTCGAGTTGGATAACTCGATCACCCATGGCGCGCACATTTCGGAAATGCTGCATGAACTGAAAAACGAGGGCAAGCTCGGAGGGGAGGACGAGGAATGACCGTAGACGTTGCGGGCGCTGCCGCGGCGCTGCAAGGCGCGGATAATATCCTCATCCTGAGCCACCGCCGTCCGGACGGTGATACCACGGGCTGCGCGGGTGCGCTGTGCCGTGCGCTGCGGCAGATCGGCAAGACTGCGTTTATTTTGGAGAATCCTGAGATCACCAAACGTTATGCGCCGATGATTGTACCCTGTTATCCGACGGAGGGCTTTCAGCCGCAGTTTGTGGTTTCCACCGACATTGCGGAGGAAAAGCTGTTTCCTGATACGGCGGAGGAGTTCAAGGGTAAGGTCGATCTGGTGATCGACCACCATCGTTCGAATATTGGTTTCGGCAAGAAAAATCTGGTTCGGCCGGACGCGGGCGCATGCGCCGAGGTGCTGTACGATGTGATTATGGCGCTTGGCGTGAAGCTGACCACCGACATTGCCGAGTGTATCTATGTCGGCGTTTCGACTGATACGGGCTGCTTTAAGTTTTCCAACACCACTGCGCACACGCATGCGGTCGCGGCGGCATGCCTGACCGCGGGCATCGACGGCGGCGAAATCAATCGCGCCCTGTTTGAGACCAAGACCATGCCGCGTTTCCAGATGGAGCGCATCATTTTTGATACGATGGAGTTCTGTGAGGATGGCGCGATAGCAATCGCGATGCTGTGGCGTGCGGACATCGACCGTACAGGTGCGGACATGGATGACTTGGATTCGATTGCGTCGCTGACACGGCAGATTGAGGGTGTGCAAATCGGTATTACGCTGACCGAAAACAAGGATAAAACGGTCAAGGTATCCGTACGCACCACCAAGGAGATGGATGCATCGGCCATTTGCAGGAAATGCGGCGGCGGCGGACACATCCGCGCGGCCGGCGCGAGCTTTGACTGCGGCATGGAGGAGGCCAAAGCGGCTATCCTTGCGGCCGCACGGGAGCAGTATCATGCAGCAAAGTGAGCTTTGCGGTATCCTGCTGATGGACAAGCCGCAGGACTTTACCTCGCATGACGTGGTCGCCAAGCTGCGCGGCATTCTGCACACGCGGCGTATCGGTCACGGCGGCACGCTTGACCCAATGGCAACCGGTGTGCTGCCGGTGTTTGTCGGCGGGGCAACCAAAGCGGCGGATTTCGCCGCTGCGCAGGATAAAGAATATGTTGCGGGTTTTACGCTCGGCTATGAAACCGACACGCAGGATGTGACCGGCGAAACACTGCGCCGCAGCGGAAAAACCGCGACGCGCGATGAGGTTATGCAGGCGGCAGCGCGCTTTCTGGGCGCGCAGCAGCAGGTGCCGCCGATGTATTCGGCGGTCAAGGTGAATGGGCAAAAGCTCTATGACCTTGCCCGCAAAGGCAAGGAGGTTGAGCGGCCCGCGCGTGACATTTTTGTGCATGAGATGATGCTCACGGACTTTGATGAGGCGGCGCAGAAAGGAATGCTGCGGCTGACGGTCAGCAAGGGCACCTATGTGCGCACGCTGGTGCATGATATGGGTGTATCGCTCGGTACGCTGGCGGTGATGCACAGTCTGGTGCGCACGCGCGCGGGCGCGTATCCGCTGGATGCCTGCCACACGTTTGACGAGGTCGAGCAGGCGATGCAGGACGGCAAGGCACAGGATTTGCTGCTGCCGGTGGACGGTCTGTTTGCCGAATATCCGGCGGTGACGCTTACCGACGAGGGAGCAGAACGCATTGCGCGCGGCGCGGTGGTTTTTCCGCGGCAGGCGGCGGGAATGCCCGAAATCGAAAGCGCGTTGTGCCGCGTATACCATCAGGCGCAGTTTCTCTTACTCGGACAGGTGCGTGCGCTCAACAAGGGCGGATTGGGCCTGTTTGTCTACAAGAATTTTAAATAACACAGCCTGTCTGCGGGCAGGTGTTCAGAAGGGGGCAACCCTATGCGGGAATATCAAAAGCCGCGTGCGATTGCGCTGGGCTATTTTGACGGCGTCCATCTGGGTCATCAGGCGCTGATGGAGCGCGCAGTTGAGCGCGCAAAGCAGATTGGCGGCACAAGCGCGGTGTTCACGTTTGACGTACATCCGGATTCCGTCGTGCTGGGGCGTCAGGTGCCGCTGCTGACGGCCAATGCCTATCGCCGTGAGGAAATTAAAACGCTCGGCGGCGTGGATGAGGTCATCTTCGGTCACTTTGATGAGCATATGCAGCATATGGACTGGCGCGATTTCATTCACAAAATGCTCATCGGGCAGTTCGGTGCGCGTTGGATCATTTCGGGCCGCAACAATCGTTTCGGCTATAAGGGACAGGGAAATGCCGAGGGCATGGCAGAGGAGTGCAAAAAGGCCGGTATCGGCTATGACTGCATTGAGGATATCAAGGTGGACGGAATTGTGGTTTCCTCGACCTACATCCGACAGCTGATTTCGCAGGGCGACATGGAGGGTGCGGCACGTTTCCTCGGTCATCCGTACACCGTGACCGGTGTGGTTGAGCATGGCCGGCGTGTGGGCACAAGCGTGCTGAAAGTGCCGACCGTCAATCTCGCGCTGCCGCCCGAAATGGCGCTGCCGCCTTATGGCGTATACGCGACACGCGTGCTGGTGGGCGGCAAGAGCTATATTGCGGCAACCAATATTGGCATCAAGCCGACGTTTATAGATGGCGGTGCGCCGACCATCGAACCGCATCTGCTTGATTTTGCGGGCGACTTGTATGGTAAGATGATTCATGTTGAGCTGCACAAGTTCCTGCGACCGGAAAAACGTTTTGAATCGGCCGAGGCACTGCGCGCGGCAATCGACGAAAATGTGAAGCAGACACGTGACTTTTTTGCAAAATAAACCTTTCAGACAAAACGGGCGGCATCTTTCGATGCCGCCCGTTTGATTTGTTGCAAACGCAAAGAGATGGGGCTGCCCATATGGGCAGCCCCGTGAAAGAGAATGGTATAAAGAGAAAAGGTAATTGAAAATATCGAAAATCGTTTAAAGCTCTGTCTCAGCGCGAAGTGCGGCCGAACAGGAAACCAGAGCGAATGTGAAACGGTGCAGTGTTTACATGATAGGCATCGGACAGCATCTGGTCGAGCGCTTCAAAATAAGAAGACTTCTTACGCATTGGAATGACCTCCGTTTCATGATGTACTTTGCTTTCATTTGATAACTTTATTATAGTTATTTTATATAAAACTGCAAGATGAAATTTATTCAATATTTCCGTAGAATTTAAGATATTATTGTTGAATATGACTATTTGATGAGAAAGAAATTGCACATTGTTAACAAAGTCGAGGTAAGATGTGGCGGGAAATAAGGAAAAGACGGCATCCGGTCGGGAACAATCCGGCTCGTTCCCTCGTGTTGTTGGCAGAAAGGAGGATGGAGCAAGATGCAAACTAACCTGCGTTCGGACACATTCCTATATGATGCAATGGAGCGCTGCGGCGATGCAGTCTATCGGCTGGCGCTGTGCCGGCTGGGCGGGCGCGCGGATGCGGAGGATGTGTATCAGGAGGTATTTCTGCGGCTGCTGCGCGATACAACCGACTTCCGTGATGACGAGCACCTCAAGGCGTGGCTGCTGCGCGTGACAGTCAACTGCTGCAACGACCTGCGTCGGTCGGCATGGTTTCGGCGCACTGCGCCGCTTGAGGCCGCTCCAGATGCCGCAGCACCGGCACAAGACGGAAACGACGAACTCTGGCAGGCGGTGCGCGCACTGCCGGACGATTTGCGTATCGTGGTCTGGCTGCACTACGTCGAGGGGTATGGTACGGACGAAATCGCGCCGCTGGTGGGCTGCCGCCCCGCGACGGTGCGCACCCGCCTGCACCGCGCCCGCAAAAAACTGAGAATCGAACTGGAGGGAAATGATGATGGACAACCGGAACAACTGGAACCGACTGAAGAATATCAAAGCGCCAGATGAACTGAAGGAGCGCACCCTTGCAGCAGCGCGGCAGGCGCGTCGGGAAGAGCAACAGAACACACCGCAGCATCTGGCAGCTGCGCCGCGCCGCCGGTTCGGCATGGCAAAGAGGATTGTAGCCGTGGCATGTGCATTCGGCGTGGTGGTCGGCGGCACGGCGGTTTGGAAGTCGCAGCAAAGCGGCCAGCCCGCTTCCGATGCAGTGGCTGAGGCGGTCGCGCACTCGTTCGGCATCGTGGCGTATGCTGCGGAAACAGGGGAGGTGCTGGAGCCAAAGAACAGCAAGATTGTGTTCGATGATGGAGCTGGCGTGGACGACCCAGAAAAAGGATTTTTCTCCGGCTGTTTGTTCAAGGTGACAGGCGAGAATATCCAAAGCGTGAGCGCGTCGATGGATAAAGGTGGTCTGTATCGCACCAAGACGCTGACCGGTTTTGATGTAGATGCATATTATCAGATGACGGCAGCGGCGGAAGAGGCCTTGCGGGCAGGGAAAAGTTCCGCTGTTGCGGCAGCGGAAGCTGCATCCGACCCACGGTTGGAAGGCGCGGATGAGGTGATGTCATACGGTTTAGGCGAAACAGAGAATGCATCCGAGATCGATGCCTGTTGGAAGCTGGAAAACGGTTTTGTGGACGACTATGATCCGGAAGTAAGTTATGGATTCTGGGGCGAGCCCAAGCCGTATGATCCCAATGCCGATCTACGCGAAGCGTGGCACGGCCGCATCGACGAATTTGACGGCGCGGTGCTGACCGTCACGGTGACCTTCACCGATGGAACGACCGACACCCAGACCCTCACCCTGCACACCGGCAAACTGGGCGTCACCTACCCGGATGACGGCAGTGGTATGCGGCTTACCGGCGAGGTGCTGACTGATGAGCAGGCCGCCGAGCAAGGATATGTTTACGGCGTTTACGCGGAAATTGCATAACAGAGTGTTATTTTCCCCCAATCTTTTCTGATTGGGGGATTTATTTTTGCGAAAAAACAGCAAATATCTTGAAAAATGCATGGGTATCGCCTAAAATAAAAAGAGCTTTGAAAAATGAGGAGAGACATATGCTGCATATTGTTCTGGTCGAGCCGGAGATTCCGCAGAATACCGGCAACATTGCCCGCACCTGTGCGGCAACGGGCTGCGTGCTGCATTTGATAGAGCCGCTCGGCTTTGCAATCGATGACAAGCGGATGAAACGCGCGGGGCTGGATTACTGGCACCTGCTGGACGTTCGCATGTACAAAAACTTAAATGAGTTTTTTGAGAAAAATCCAAACGGCCGCTACTTCTACGCGACCACGAAAGCGCCGCGCGCCTATCACGAAGCGGAGTACCGCGACGGCGACTATCTGATGTTCGGCAAGGAGACAAAGGGACTGCCGGAGGACCTGCTGATAGCACATCCGGAACGCTGCGTGCGTATCCCGATGCGCGAGGGCGCAAGAAGCCTCAATCTGTCCAACTCGGTGGCGGTGATTGCGTTTGAAGCACTGCGGCAGACTGGTTTTGAAAACCTCAGGCTCGCGGGACCGTTCCCGCAGGGATAAGGAGGGAAACATGGAAAAAATACATATTATGACCGATTCGTCCGCGGATATCCCGCAGGCGCTGGTGGAAAAGTACGGTATTGAAATCATCCCCATTACGCTCACGCATGAGGGACGAACCATCCGCGAATACTATGACATCACACCTGAGGAATACTGCAAGCTGCTGGAGACCAGCCGGGAGATTCCGACGACTGCGATGATTACGCCGACGGTATTTCTGGATTCCTACCGGCGCGCGGCAGAGCGCGGCTGCACGCATTATATGGGCGTGCTCATCAATGCGAACGGTTCGGGAACCTATCAGGCGGCCTGTCTTGCGCGCGATATGTTCCGCGAGGAGGCGGGCGAGGCGATGCAGATTGCATTGTTCGACTCGGCCACTTACACTTATATCTATGGACATATCGTGGTGATGGCGGCGCAGCTGCGCGATCAGGGCGACAGCTTCGATGCGATCTGCGGCGTAGTAAAAAGCCGTTTGAACCGCGTGGAGGCATTCCTCGGTGTGTACAGCCTGACGCATCTGAAGAAATCCGGCCGGATTTCGGGCGGCGCGGCTTTTGTCGGCGAGGCGCTGGGACTCAAGCCTATCAGCCATGTGTACGGCGGCGCAGTCAAGGTTTGTGACAAGGTGCGTGGAGAGAAAGCGTTGGTCAGCGGCATGATTCGCAAGGTATCCGGCCGCGTGGTGCAGCCGGAAAAGCAGACGGCGCTGCTGCTCTACGGCGATGTACCGGCTGCGCGCATCGATGAAATGGAAAAGCGCCTGCGCACGGAGATAGGCTTTAAGGACGTGCTGCGCAGCCCGATTGGACCGTCTGTGCTGACCAATACCGGTCCACAGGCACTGGCCGTTGCGTTCTATGGACAGCCGCGCACGTGAGGTCAATTGGTCATATTGTTTAATTTTTCACAATTATTTCCGGCAAAACGCAAAAATCCTCTAAAAGAGAACGGAAAGACAAGGTTTTTCACAATTTGGCTTGCGAATCACAGGAGAAACGAGTATAATTTTGTAATGGAAACGGAATTCTTTTTATGGGAAGGCCGGAAATTTGCTCCGTATCGCTAACTTTTATATTCAGAAAGGGAGAGGGATATTTATGCAGTATAACAAGAAGAGCGTTGAGGACATCGACGTAAACGGCAAGAAGGTTATCGTTCGCTGCGATTTTAACGTTCCGCAGGATGAGAACGGCAACATCACCGACGACAAGCGCATTCGCGCGTCGCTCGAGACCATCAAGTATCTGCTGGATCACAATGCGGCTGTGATTCTGTGCTCGCACCTCGGCCGTCCGAAGGGCGAAGTTAATATGAAGTATTCTCTCGCGCCGGTTGCCAAGCGCCTGAGCGAGCTGCTCGGTCAGGAAGTAAAGCTGGCGAAGGATGTTGTCGGCGAGGATGCCAAGAAGCTCGCGGCGGAAGTCAAGCCGGGCGAGGCTATTCTGCTCGAGAACGTCCGCTTTGAGAAGGGCGAGACCAAGAACGATCCTGCGCTGGCAAAGGCGTTTGCCGATATGGCTGAAATTTTTGTTAACGATGCATTCGGCACGTCTCACCGTGCGCATGCTTCCACCGCTGGTATTGCCGACTATCTGCCGGCTGTCTGCGGCTTCCTCATCAACAAGGAAATCTCCATCATGGGCAAGGCGCTCTCCGATCCGGCTCGTCCGTTCGTTGCTATTCTGGGCGGCGCGAAGGTTTCCGATAAGATCAATGTCATCAACAACCTGATTGACAAGTGCGACACCGTCATCATCGGCGGCGGCATGGCCTACACCTTCTCCAAGGCGCAGGGCGGCAAGATCGGCACTTCGCTGTGCGAGGATGACAAGATGGACCTTGCGCTCGGCCTTATCAAGAAGGCGGAAGACAAGGGCGTCAAGCTCCTGCTGCCGGTTGACACGGTTTGCGGCGACCACTTCGGCGCGGACGCAGAGCCGGTCGTTTACGAGGCAGGCCAGCTGCCGGACAACATGATGGGCATGGATATCGGCCCGAAGACCATTGCGCTGTTCTCCGATGCGGTGAAGAACGCCGGCACGGTTGTTTGGAACGGCCCGATGGGCGTGTTTGAGTTCGATACCTTTGCAGTCGGCACCAAGGAGGTTGCCAAGGCAATCGCGGCTTCCGGTGCGGTTTCCATCATCGGCGGCGGCGACTCTGCGGCTGCGGTTGAGAAGCTGGGCTTTGCGGACAAGATGACCCACATCTCCACCGGCGGCGGCGCTTCCCTTGAGTTCCTCGAGGGTCTGGAGCTGCCCGGCATCGCTTGCCTGCAGGACAAGTAAATTGCGCGTTTTGCGCGAAAATGTGCTTTATACCGGGGCGTGTGCTGCCCCGCTATAATACATATTGATCAGGACGGATACGCCGTCGAAAAGTTTGAAAGGGGTAAAACCAAAATGAATCGCAGATACCGTAAGACCATCATCGCCGGCAACTGGAAGATGAACAAGACGCCGAGCGAGGCAAAGGCCCTCATCGAAGAGATGAAGCCGCTGCTTTCCAAGACCAAGTGGTGCGAGATGGTTCTTTGCGTGCCGTTTACCGATATTCAGGCTGCTGTGAAGGCTGCCAAGGGCTCCAAGATTGCCATCGGTGCGGAAAATATGCATTTTGAGAAGTCCGGCGCGTTCACGGGCGAAATTTCTGCCGATATGCTCAAGGAGCTGGGCGTGAAGTACGTCATCATCGGTCACTCCGAGCGCCGTCAGTATTTCAACGAGACCGACGAGGCCTGCAACAAGAAGGTTCTGGTTGCGCTTGAAAACGGCCTTCGCCCGATCCTGTGCGTTGGCGAGAGCCTGACCGAACGCGAGCAGGATGTTACCATGGAGGTTATCCGCAAGCAGATCAAGATTGCTCTGCAGGGCGTTGCTTTGGAGGATATCAAGAAGGTTGTTATCGCTTACGAGCCGATCTGGGCGATCGGCACCGGCAAGACCGCTACCGCTGAGCAGGCGGGTGAGGTCTGCGGCGCGATCCGCGACTGCCTGCGCGAGAAGTATGGCGCGCGTGCGGCCCGTGGCATCACCATCCAGTACGGTGGTTCGATGAACGCCAAGAACGCAGCCGAGCTGCTGGCTCAGCCGGATGTTGACGGCGGCCTCATCGGCGGTGCCTCCCTGAAGAGCGCTGACTTCGCAACCATCGTCGAAGCAGCTAATCAATAAGATAAGGATTACGGTGAGGGTTTACTCCCCGCGCCGTGCGTGCGGGAGGGGACATCGGAAACAGCGTTGTCCCCTTTCGTCCGCTTTTGTAAAGGAGTAAGTAAAGAATATGAAAAAGCAAAATGTGTCGAGCAAGGCGGCAGCTGAAGAGGTAAAGACTGCGGCTGCGGAGACTCAGGTTGAGAAACAGTCCGCAGCCCCCAAGGCGACCGCTGCGAAAAAGACCACGACGGCGAAGAAGACGACCACTCGTAAGCCTGCTGCTAAGAAGGCAGACGAGCCGAAGAAGCCGACCGCGCTGATCATCATGGACGGCTTTGGTCACCGCGAGGAGAAAAAGGGCAACGCAATTGAGGCGGCCAACACCCCGAACCTTGACCGCATCTTTAAGGAGAATCCGCTGGTTTATATCGGCGCTTCCGGCTTGGATGTTGGTCTGCCGGACGGCCAGATGGGCAACTCCGAGGTTGGCCACACCAATATTGGCGCGGGCCGCATCGTATATCAGGAACTGACCCGCATCACCAAGTCCATTCAGGACGGCGATTTCTTCTCGAATGAAGCGCTGATGAGCGCAATCAACCAGTGCAAGTGGTTTGATTCCACGCTGCACATCTTCGGTCTGCTGTCCGACGGCGGCGTACACTCGCATATTGACCATATGTTCGCGCTGCTCGAACTGGCGCGCCGCAACGGTTTGCGCAAGGTATGCTTCCACTGCTTTATGGACGGCCGTGACACACCGCCGCAGTCCGGTATCGAGTATATCGACCGCCTGCAGAACAAGATTGATACGCTGGAGCTTGGCTGCATTGCCACGATTTCCGGCCGTTACTACGCGATGGACCGCGACAAGCGCTGGGACCGCGTAGAAAAGGCATATCAGGCGATTGCCGAGGGCATCGGCGAGCATGCCGCTACCGCGCATGAGGCGATGCAGAAGTCTTATGACGCAGGCGTCACCGACGAGTTTGTCGTTCCGGTCATCGTAACCGAGGGCGCGACCGTCAAGGATGACGACGCGATTATCTTTGCCAACTTCCGTCCCGACCGTGCGCGTGAAATCACCCGCGCGTTCGTTGACCATGAGTTTGACGGCTTCAAGCGTCAGCGCCGCAACATCCACTATGTCTGCATGACGCAGTATGATGCGACCATCGCGGGCGTAGAGGTTGCTTTCAAGCCGCAGAGCCTGAAGAACACTTTCGGCGAATATATCTCGAACAAGGGCCTGACCCAGCTGCGTATCGCAGAAACCGAGAAGTATGCACACGTCACCTTCTTCTTCAACGGCGGCGTGGAGAAGGAATACCCGGGCGAGGACCGCGCGCTGATTCCGTCTCCCAAGGTGGCCACCTACGACCTCCAGCCGGAGATGAGCGAGCCTGCCGTGACCGAGGAGTGTGTCAAGCGCATCCTGTCCGGTAAGTATGACGTTATCGTGCTGAACTTTGCCAACTGCGACATGGTTGGCCACACCGGTGTGTTCGATGCTGCTGTTAAGGCGATCGAAGCGACCGATGACGGCGTGGGTAAGGTTGTGGACGCTATCCTCAAGATGGGCGGCCAGTGCCTGATTACCGCGGACCATGGCAACGTTGACCAGATGCTCGATGCAGACGGCGTAACTCCGTTCACTGCGCACTCGACCAATCCGGTGCCGCTCGTGATGGTAGGCCATCCGGGCAAGCTGGCAGAGGGCGGCGTGCTGGCGGATCTGGCGCCGACACTGCTGGAAATGATGGGCCTGCCGCAGCCGGAGGAAATGACCGGTCATAGCCTGCTCATCAAGTAAACTATTGCGTATCCCCAAATTTCAAATAAAAAGGAGTAAGAATTATGAAGGGCTACATTGAAATTGTTGATGTACTCGGCCGCGAGGTCATGGACTCCCGTGGCAACCCGACCGTTGAGGTTGAGGTTTACGTTGAGGGCGACACCGGCGCCTATATGGGCCGCGCGGCTGTTCCGTCCGGCGCTTCCACCGGTATCTTTGAGGCTTGCGAGCTGCGTGACGGCGACAAGTCCCGTTACAATGGCAAGGGCGTTCTGAAGGCGGTTGACGCTGTTAACGGCGAGATCGCTGAGACCATCATCGGCATGAACGCGCTTGACCAGCAGGCTATCGACAAGGCGATGATCGATGCGGACGGCACCCCGAACAAGACCAAGTTCGGTGCAAACGCTATCCTGGGCGTATCGCTGGCAGTTGCAAAGGCTGCTGCTGAGGCTCTGTCTCTGCCGCTGTACAACTATATCGGCGGCTGCAATGCCAAGACCCTGCCGATGCCCATGATGAACATCCTCAACGGCGGCGCACATGCGACCAACAACGTTGAGATTCAGGAATTCATGATTATGCCGGTTTCCGCTCCGTCCTTCCGTGAGGCGCTGCGCCGCTGTGCAGAAGTGTTCCATCAGCTCAAGACCACCCTCAAGGAGAACGGCACCCCGGCTGCGGGCGTTGGCGACGAGGGCGGCTACGCTCCCAACCTGAAGAAGGATGAGGACGCGCTCAAGGTTATCGTTAAGGCAATCGAAGAGGCTGGCTATAAGCCCGGCGAGGACTTCATGATTGCAATCGACGCTGCTTCCTCCGAGTGGTGGAACGACGAAGAGAAGTGCTATATCCAGCCCAAGTCCGGCAAGAAGATGACCCAGCAGCAGCTGGTTAAGATGTGGAAGGGCTTTGCTGAGAAGTACCCGATCATCTCCCTCGAGGACGGCATGGCTGAAGAGGACTGGGAAGGCTGGGAGATGCTGACCAAGGCTCTTGGCGACAAGATCCAGCTGGTTGGCGACGACCTGTTTGTTACCAACACCACCCGCCTGAAGAAGGGCATCGATATGGGTGTTGCAAACTCCATCCTCATCAAGGTTAACCAGATCGGTTCTCTGACCGAGACCCTGGACGCTATCCAGATGGCAAACCGTGCGGGCTACACCGCGGTTGTTTCTCACCGTTCGGGCGAGACCGAGGACGCTACCATTGCTGACATCGCTGTTGCGCTCAACGCCGGCCAGATCAAGACCGGTGCTCCGAGCCGTACCGACCGCGTTGCGAAGTACAATCAGCTGCTCCGCATCGAGGAAGAGCTGGGCGAGGATGTTGCAAAGTACCTCGGCAAGGACGCTTTCTTCAATCTGAAGAACAAGTAAGCATCAACGTATGCTTTGAAAAAAGCCGTTCATCAAAAGATGAACGGCTTTTGTTTTGCGAAGAACAGGACAGGAATCGGTCGAATACACGAATTATTTTGCGAAAAAGGGATAAAAAGCTAAAATAATGGAACATATAAGAAAAAATACAAGTATTTGTAAGGGGAAAGTATTGACCTGAGAATAGGGCTGTGCTATGATTGTTTATACAAGATGAAAATTGGCTGCATTGGAAAATAACAGACAACTATAACGCCTAATATTTAATAACTTAGCCCATACCTTCATTTCTTTCAAAAGCCGGTCTCTGCTTTTATAGCAGAGACCGGCTTTTTATGCAACAGTATGTATGTTAATACCAATATCCGGCCTTCCACTGCTGCAAGGCCAGACTGGCGTTTTTGTAGCTGACATCTGCGGTCGGTGTGCCGGCAGGCACGCCGAGAATAGTGGCGTCGCCCGACTGCACATAGCCGGATGTTTTCCAGCGATTGAAGGCCTGCTCGTATGCCTGCGTCTGTGCCTGACTGGTTAAACCCGAAGCGTAATCCCGATAGGCCAATGTGGGTGTGCCGTTTAGAAAGCCGGTCAGTCCGGCGACCGACAGACTGTAATCCCGGTCGGCATTGAACTGCGTCAGCGCGGATTGGGCCTGCTGGAGTGCAGCGTTTTCCGTGGCAGTGAAAAACTCGTTCTCCAAAGCGGCCTGCTGTGCAGAGGCGCTGTCCTGCGCCGCTGCGCGTGCGGTAAGGCGTGCCTGACCGAGCGCGTTAAGGTCGCTGCGATATTGGTTGTCAATCGCAATGCGGCTGGTCTCCGCAGCACCCGAGGTCGCTGCCGCGCCCCGTGCGCCCATGTTCAGGCCGAGTGCTGCGAGTTTTTCCTCGTTGGAAATGACGGATTGGCGTGCGTTGATGTCGGTTTGTGTCATACTGGCAGTGTAATCGCTTTCGATTGAGGAAAGGTTGCGTTGCAGTTGCTGTTGGATGCGAGTACGAGCGGCCTCCAAGCGTTGCAGACGTGCTTGTTCTGCCGCGTCGTACAGTTGGCTGACCTCGTTGCCGCCGCTCTCCGTGCTGGAAACCGAATAAGGCCGGTAATTGCCGTTCCAAGTGGAAACAGCGTCATTGGATGCGACTTTTCCTGCCAGTCCCTCGGCCTCAATCTTGTTTTGACGCTCGGCAAGCAGCTGCTGACGCTCGTCGGCATCCTGCGTGCCTGCGATTGCCTCGGCATAGTCAAAATCCTTCTTGTAATTAGATGCCATCCGAAACCTCCTCCTTTCTTAGATAATGGTTTGTCCGGTCGTCCACCGGATTGTCAACGCCAGCAGGCCGAACGGCTCGCCAATGCGGTCGTTGCCGATGCGTACAGCGAGCAACGGCATGCGATGCTGACGGTAGCGGGTACGGTAGCTTAGCGCACCCGGAATACAGCGGAAGGAAAACCGCGAAAAATCCAGCGTTTTGAAGGAAAACAAATCCATGTTGCGTGAGAGCGCAAGAACTTTGCCATCCTCGCTTTCATACTGCACGGTTGCGCCCGAGCGTGAATGCGGCATCAGCGTGGGAATGACGTCGCGTACGGTTTTCATCCGCCCCCAGTCGCCGAGCGGTAGCGTGGGAGTGCGCCAATAAGCGTCGATGGCAGCGTCGTCATCGCAGTAGGCATCATCCTCTTCCGCCTGTCGAAAGCGGCACAGCCTGCCGTCCGCCGTGCCGAACCACAACTCGTTGTCCAGAACGGCCAGACACTGTGCGGGCACGTTGGTCCAGTAAAACCATGCGGGACTGCCGTCGGTATCGGCAATCGTGCCGTCTGCAATGTAAACATGTTCGTTGACTACCAGATAGTATTTGCCCTCAAATACAATGGCGCAGGCGTTTTCCAGCCCAGGCTCGGTTTCCAGACGGGGCGTGACCACCTCGGATACAGAATGGATGGTGCGCTGCTCGGCAACGCTTGTGCCGAACACACCCTGCACGCCATGGGCAGATAAAAACAACGGCAAATCGTTTAGGGAGGCGAAACTGCGTGAGCAAATCGCTCCTTCGCCCTGCGCGCCCTGTGTCAGCGGATAAAGCGCCGTACCGTCATCGGAGAGGGTAAATGTGCGTCGGTAGCTGGCGGATTCCTGTGCGCCGCCCGCCTTGACGATAAGCTGGCTTTCGTACTGCTTGAGATAACCGACAATCGCGGAGGCGTCCGTTCCCATGCGGGTATAGCCGGTATCCGGAAAGTAGGTGGGGTCATACAGCCCACTTTGCCAGTCGCAGGCAGGCTCATCCGGGTTGCCCGCGAGGAATACGCGGGTGTCGTTTTTGCCGCCGTACAGACCGGCAAAGCGGCAGTGGTTGATTTTGTTGGCATAGCCTTCGACAGTTTTGGAAAAGGTGATGGCGACGTTTGCCAGTCCATTGCCGCTGGCGGGAGGAGAGGCAAGCGTCACCAGGCCGGTGGAACGGTTGACGGATGAAACCGTTACCGCTTTGTCGTTGACTGCGGCAGTCACCGCAGCATCATCCAAATCCTTTGCATCCACCTGAAACTGTGTCGCCGAGCCGTTTCCGATAAAGGTGTTGATGCGCTTGGGGGTCAGCAGATTGACCGCCTCATAACTGGTACCGCCGCCGGTTGGTTGAGCGGAAATGGTTGTGGTCGGGACGTAGGCGATGTCCTGTACGCGCACAGCTTCCCAGCCGCTTCCCGAGGTTTTGCGGCGCACGGCACGAAAGGTCGAGCCATCGAGCAGATAGAGCACACCGCTCATTACGAACGACTGAGAAAAGTCCTCTTTCATATCCGCGCATAATTCAGTCTGTGTACCGTCCGCCTGTCGGATGTACAGCTTTTTGCCCGCGTGCACCGCGCAGCCCGCGCTGTCCGGCAGGGGGAACAGACCGTAGATTGGCCCATCATAGGTATATTTGGTTTGCCAGCCCGTTCGCTTGACCAGATAGTCGCTCTGGTCGCAGATGAGGTTCTGCATATCGGGGGAGCGCGAGAGCAATAGCTTGGTCGGATGGGTGCGAAAATCCACGCCGCCGAAGCTGCTGACAACGGTTTCATGCACGGTTTCGGGCTGCGGGAATTGATAGGCGCGCATCAGATCATCTCCTGTACAGCGGTTAATTGTGCCGGGCAATGGCACAGCAGACGCTCAGCATATTCCGAGGCTGCCCAGTTGAATTTTGCTTTGTCATCATCGGCTACGAGCAATGCAGCCAGTCCATAAGGAAAACATTCGCTGACAAGGCAGTCATCCGCTGGGATATCCTCCTCCAGTGAGGTCAAGCGCGGCGGCACGGTCAGCGTATCTTCGTGCTGTGCTGCGCGCAGCGCATTGATTTCACGCAGGCTGTTTGTGAGCAACTGGTTGAGCGCGCGAAGCGCAAATTGCTCATAGTATGCGCCGGTATCGCGTGTTTCGCTTAAAAGGTTGAGTGCGGCGTAGTAGCATTCGGTTCCGGTCATAGAGTTCCTCCTCATAAAAATTGACTCCCAGCCTGACAGAAAGGCAGATGCGTAAAAGTTTACAGTTTGTTCAAGCACTTGTGCTGTGCGCAAGATATACTATTGGGCGAATAAGGTTAGGGTAGGAGATAGATACAAATGGAATACGCACTTTTCATTGCGATAGCGGCCCTGTTGCTGGCAGGCTTTATTTCTTTGCGGGCACTACAGCGACGTGTACAAATGCTGGAAGAGCGGCTGGATGGCTTGGCGGCTCAAACAGGGCATGATGAATACATAATGGATTATATAGATGAAAAATTACAAAATGAATTAAAACAGATGAAGCAAAATGACAGATGGTGCAAGCGGTCAAATACCTGCGGGAAAGAACGGGCCTGGATCTGGTGCGGGCCAAGCAGCATATAGACCGACTTTAAAACCATTGCATCTGCACTTCTGTCAGGCTGGGAGCCTGTCTACGCCGCCCTATGGGCGGCTTTTTTGGTTAGCCTGCGACCACAGGGGACGGATATTTGCTTTCTTCGGTTGCAAAGGCGCGAATCTGGCAGCCATCCTCGGCGGTCAGTTCGGTTTCCGCGACATAGTCTTTAGCGGAATCCGAGTAGCGCGGGTCGGAACCGTCCAGCGTATAGCGGATCGTGCCGGTACCAGTGATTTTTTTGCCCGAAATGATCGGCGCGGCGGAAATCGAACCGGATGCCACCAGCGCATACACGCCGCCGCACTTCGCGCCCAGCACATAGGCATCGTAGTAGTGACGGCCCTCAATGAGCGCGCCGGACACGCCGACCGGGTCCTCGTGTACCTTCGCGTCCGCAATCTTGTACGGCATGAGCACCGCATCCTTGTGGGTGACAAGGAAATAGACGTTGTCCGGCAGGTAGCTCTTGGGTACGCGCACAACGTTCATGCCGAATACCTCGCCGCACACACCCTTGGCGATGGACTGACGCGCGAGCACATCCACGCCCGCAAATTCGTCCGAGGTGCAGACCAGCTTGTACATTTCGCTGGTCAGATACAGATAACGGTTGTCATCCGGCACCAGCGCGTCGTCGAGCGCCTGCGAAGCGTCTGCAATCTTGGAGATGATGTTGGATTTGGTCGGTTTGTCGCTTTCCGCCAGCGTACCCGCCATGGTGACAAAGCGCTGGAAGGCATATTTGTCCGCTGCCGGCGTGGACTTCTCGTTCAGCTGCAGGCGCAGCATGTCGGCCGCGTTCTTGACCAGGTTCTGGTCGAGGTTGTTGCCCTTATCGATGGTCAGCGTGAACGCCTTGTCCTGCGTCATGGTCAGCTCCTGCACAACGTCCTGCATTTCGGTCACGTCGCCGTAGCGCTTGAGACCGCCGTCGCGGTCATAGTCGACTTCCTCCACCGTGATAGGCGTGTACACCTTGAGGGTTTTCACGCCGGTCAGGTCGAAAGTCTCGGCAGTCTTGCCCTTGATGAAGGATGCGCGGGTGAATACTTCTGCAATCTGGTCGGAATATTTGGTAGCAAGATTGATAGCCATAAGTATAATACCTCCTGATTATACGATTTGTTTACTTTCCCAGCAGTGCCAGCGTAACCGGGTCAACGCCGGCCGGCTCGCCGTCCGACTGGGCCGCTCCGACTGCCGCGCGGCGGTTTTTCTGGTTCATCTCGAGCGCGGCCAGTTCATCCTTGAGCGTCAGGATTTCCCACTTGCGGTAGGCAGAGACGAGCGAGCCTTCCTGTTGCGCCCATTCCCATACCTGCGGCGGGATTTCTTCCGGACGCACATCCGGATATTCCTCGACAAACGCCGCATAAATCTGGCCGTTCGGCATGCCGTTTGCCGCGCGATTCCGGCGAATGTAAGCGTTCTGCTTGGACAGGCCCAGGCTGGCCGCTTGGATCAGCTCGTCCAGCGTCAGCTCACGCATCTCACCGTCGACCGGCACCGGATAGGTCTGCTCTCCGGACTGTGCCGCCTGTCCGTCGGGCGGCATCTGTGCGGTCTGCGCAGTATCGACCGCAAACGGGTCGACGGGTGTGTTCGGAGCTGCGTCGGTCATCTGGTTACTGGTCGTTTTCTGTCTGGTTTGCATTTGTGTTTGCCTCCTTTTGCTGCTGTCGCTGCATGCGGAGTGCGTGCAGCAGGTCGTTTTTGCCGCGCACCTGATAATCAGGCACGTTTTCCAAATACACAAGCGGGTCGGTGATGACGCCGCTTTCGAGCAGATGGTCGTTGGTCATGGTCTGCATGGTTTCCGACCAGTAGCTTGCTGCGCCCACATCCACCTGCAAGCGCAAATCCTGCCCGGCGAGCTGGGAGAAGTCAAAACTCTGCCGGTAAGGCGTTTCGCCCTCCTCGTCGGCCACGACAAGCGTGCGGATGCCGTAATGCGCGCCCATCAGGTCGAGGAAGATGCGCGCCCAGTCCTCAGTGAAGCGATAAAACTCCATCTTGGTCAGCTCGAGCGGGGCGGCGGTCGCGTTCTGCACGGCAACGATAGCCGAGGTGTTGTCCGGCTTGACCGTGCCGAGCGCGGCTTCGCTCGCGCCCATCAGCTCGGCGGTGTCGTTCATCATCTGTTTGAGCAGCCCCAGCACCTGCGAGGAGATATCAGGCGCTTTGAACGCAGTCGCAATCGCCTCGTTGGGATTGCCACGCATGCCGACCGCCTTGCCCACGTCGTTGGACCACCCATTCGGGAAGCGGGTCATGTCGTAAATGATTTTGGGAAAGGCCACCTGCTTGATACACTGCACATACATGGAGTACAGCTTGTTGATGGCGATTTGGTTGGGGATTGCTTCGGTCAGCGGGCTTTCGCCGTGGCACGAGCCGCGCACGCGGTTCCAGCACAGGTGCGTGACCGGATAATAGCGGTAAGGCAGTTCCTTTTCGCGCATGACGGTCGCGGTGCGTGTGGTCTTGGTAAACGCAATGCCATGCTCGGTCCGGCGCATGTGCAGCAGTACGGTCACGCGGTCGTTTTCGCCGTTTAGACGATAGCGCAGATAGTCCTCGGTGTCATCCGGCACGATGGCCTCGACTTCTTCTGCGGACAGGCCGTTTTCCCGCGCTTCCCTGCGCACTTCGTCCACGTCGCGCCGCATGGAAAGAATCAGGTATGGCTGACGCTGTACCTCGTCGGAGGCCGGGTTGCCGAAGCAGACATTGGTGGAATCAATCAACTCGGCCACGATATCGCCTTTCACCGCCTGCCCGGTTTCGAGCGCGGGGTCAAAGTGCATGTAGAAGCACGCATCGCCGTCGACGCAGGCGTTTTTGAGCAGCGGACGGCCAAGGGCTTTCACGCCCGAGCGCTCAATTGCGGATGCGAACGCGCGCTCGAGGACACGGGCGGTCTTGCGTCCATCGCCGTCCATGTCGAACGGCTGGGCGCGCACCGCCACGTCGTCTGAAACCAGCATGGATACAAACAGATTGACGCAGCGGTGCAGCACGTTGAAAATCAGCGGGTCAAGCGACTGCACGCGCAGCCCCTCCCATTGGCGGCCGAGATAGAACGCCTCGTTGCGGCGCACGCGGTCGTACAGGCCAATTGAGCGTTTATAGTCGCGGTCGCGCTCGTATTTCCGCCAGATGGCGGTGGGGGACGGATCAAATTTCATCGCTGCTGTCCTCCCGTCCGTAAGCCATCAGCGCGGCCAAATCACGGCTGAGCGCATCGTCCACGGATGTGGGCGTGTCGTTGTCGCCCTTTGCGGGGCGCCGCGGCAGGCGTAGACCGCCGGATACGACCGCGCCGGTCAACACCAGAAGTGCCGCGCCGATGCAGTAAAGTAAAATGGTCATTGGGTTCCTCCTTTTAATAGGCGAGAAATTCGCCGACTTCACAGTCATATGCCGTGGGGCGGACAGGGGCGGGCGGCTCATACACGGTCGCGGCGTAACCGCGCAAGGCATCAGGCGCGTGGGTCAGCTCGTGCGGCGTGTTTGCCACGTCGGATGGGTTGCGCGCATCGTGCTGTAAGGCCGGCAGCGTGCGAATCAGGTTGCGGCAGGTGTCGAAGATGGTCAGCCGCGGACGGGGCTGTCCTTGTTCGTCCTTGTGCGGGGCGAGCAGTTCATGCAGCGCCAGCCAGCCGGCAACGCGCTCGTTACAGCTTTTTTCAAAATCCAGTCCGCAGTCCGCAAACAGCTCGACCGCGCTTTTGCCGGTCTCCTGCCGTCGATTCCACAGGTCGGGCGGGGCCAGACGGCAGTCGATATGCTCGCCGGAAAGTTCGCAGGCGAGCATGGCTGCTGCGGCTTCCGAGATAATCAAACCGGATTGATATAACTCTCTGTATACGACGCTGTACCCGTCCGGGCTTTGCGCAATCCAGAGCGCGGCCAGCATGTCCAGACCGTAGTCAATCGTCAGATACCGCCGCCAGTCGCGGGGGATGGCATGCGGCCGCACGATATGCAGGTCAGGACTGAACTCGCTGAAGTATCGTCCTTCGTCCAGCTCCCACACACCGTCGAGCAGCGCGCGCCGGTCGCGTACCGAGAGCAGCCGCAGCCGCTTTTCATATCCTGCGTCCGAACGGTGCAGGAAGGGGTTGTCTTTGAGCCGCGCGGGCAGGAATAGCCGAGAGCCGCCGTCAAATTCAGTTTCGGTGTCGGGCGGCATCGGGTCGATGTACCGTGCTTTGACCCATTGGTGGCCCACGCCGCCCGGATTGGTCGTGCTTTTGACCTGCTTGGGGTAGCCGTTCGCCCCGCGCACACGCGAGATGAGATAGGTGAACTGGCTTTCGGTGAAGTGAGTCAGCTCATCAAAACGCAAAACATCGTATTCCGCACTCTGGTACTTGGTCACATCACTTTCCGCATCGCAGTAGCCGAACTCCAGTACCGAACCGTTTGCAAACTGCCACAGGTGGTCGCTGACCTTGTAACTGGCAATCGACTGTGGGAACAGTCGCAGCGACGCAGGCACGAGCGAGCGCTCCAGTTCGGGCATCGTGCGCCGCAGCATGAGCTGCCGCGAGCCGGGATAGCAGACGGCGAAGCGCAGCGCGTCGAGCAGCTGCCCGTGACTTTTGCCGCCGCCTGCCGCACCGCCGAACAGCGTTTCAAATGCGCTCGACTGCACAAATGCTGCCTGCCGTCGTGTTACGGGGAATTCGTATCGTCTACTATGCGAAACACGATTTCGATGGGCGCAGCTTCCTGCTCTTCGTCCATCAGCATCGCGCCCTTGCCGACTGTCCGGTCGAGGATTTCCTTGATTGCGCTCAGTCGGCTGTTTGCCGGTGCATCGGCATCCCCGGCTATCTCGTAGAGCATCCCGACGAGTCTCCCGGGGTCGTCTGAACTTCGCAAGATGGCATCAACTCCTTCTGGGGTGGATTTGCTTGTCTTCCCGTGAGTCAAAGAATAGCCGAGGAATGGAGAAAAAACAAGAACAAATGTTTGATGCTTTTGAGGCTTGCAATTTATTGCCCTCTGCGGTATTCTGAATAGGAAATGGGAATGTACAGGGGGAAAACAAACATGCAAAACATCAAACTGATCGCGCTCGATTTGGACGGGACAGCGCTCACACCGGATAATACTGTGTCTGATGCAACGGTTGACGCGGTGCGTCGTGCGCGGGAAGCGGGCGTGTATGTCGTGATTTCGACCGGACGCATCTGCGGTGAGGCGCGTGATTTTGCCGTGCAGATGAAAGCGGACGATTTGATGGTGACTGCAGGCGGCGCGTCCATCTCGCGCGTGTCCACCGGACGGTGCATGATGCGCATGTCCATGCCGTGGGAGCCTGCCGTGCGTGCGGCGGCGGCGGTGGAGCGCATCGGGTTGATGGTGATGGTTTACGTTGGGGAGACGCTGCTCATCACCCCTTATGATGAAATTGAGTTTGATAAATACAAATCCAACGAGGGCTATCTTGCGGTCAAGCGGGTTGTACCTTCGATTGCGGAGTTTGTCGCGGAGGGGCATGTGTCGGTGGATAAAATTTTTGCCCGCAGCAAAGATCCGGTCACTTTGCAGATGGTGCGCGATCAGATTCGACAGATTCCGGGCGTGCGCGTCATGAGCTCGGCGGAGGATAATATCGAAGTGGTCACACCGGCGGCGGATAAAGGTACGGCGCTGGGGATGCTGTGTCGGGAGCTGGGCACCGACCTGTCTCATGCAGCGGCCATCGGCGACAGCGAAAACGATTTGGAAATGCTGCGCGCGGTCGAGCTGCCCATCGCCATGGGCAACGCCAACGACGCGGTCAAGACAATCTGCAAATGGCAGACACGGACCAACGCGGAGGACGGCGTGGCTGCGGCAATTGATCGGATTCTGGCGGAGAACGGATAATCGTGCAAAATACAGCATTTTTGCGGAAAATGGTGGTATCCGGCGTGCAGATATGCTATAATAATTTCGTATGTAATATTTGCCCCATCAAAAGGAGACATATTTCATGAGTTTATGGTTTGCGATTTTGCAGGGTCTGGTGCAGGGACTGACCGAGTTTCTGCCCGTGTCATCGTCCGGTCATCTGGTGTTGGTGCAGACCCTGTTTGGCGACGGCGTGGAAACCAACTATATGCTGTTCAATGTGCTGCTGCACTTTGGCACATTGCTGAGCGTTATTGTGGCCTTCTGGAAGGACATTAAAGAGCTGTTTTTGGAGTTTTTCGGCTGGATTCATGACGGATTTAAAATCAACGGCCATCCATACCGCCGCTTTATCGTCATGCTGCTGCTGACCATTGTGCCGATGTTTGCGATTCTGCCGGTCAAAAGCAAGCTGGAGGAAGCGTTTTCCTCCCCATTGCTGGTGGGTCTGCTGCTGCTGGTGACGGCAGCCATCCTGTACCTGTCGGAGAAAGCCCCGAAAAAGCATAAGACCGAGGAAACTGCCACCTGGCTGGACGCACTGATTGTCGGCATCGGCCAGTGCTTTGCCGTTCTGCCCGGCCTGTCCCGTTCGGGCACCACTATCTGCACCGGTTTGTTCCGCGGTTTTTCGCGTGATTTTGCCGTGCGTTTCGCGTTTATCATGTCCCTGCCGGTGATTCTGGGCGCAAATCTTCTCGAGCTGGTCGATGTGTTCAAGGACCCGGCGGCGTCCATGGGCGACGTATCCATCGTCTGCTATCTGGTGGGTATTCTGGCGGCGATGCTGTCCGGCCTTGCGGCCATCCGTATGGTGCGTTTTGTTTCCAAGCGCGGCAACTTCCGTCCGTTCGTGGTGTATTGCACTTTGATAGGTACCATCACCATCGTGGTAAGCCTGATAAAAATGATATAATGCCGTTTGCGGGCGTGTATACCGCAAGGGTCAAGAAAAGTTCCGGATAACGGGACTTTTCTTCGCACTTATCCGAAAAATACCGGCCATTGGCCGGCGTCATCCGCACGCTGAGAGGTGCGGGAAAGCAAATAAAGCGAGGGAAACACTTTGGCTGCAAAGAAAACCACAACCAAAAAAACTGCGTCGCGCGGGAAAACGGCTGCGCGGCGTGCGCCCGAACCGGAGCCGGTTATGTCCCGTGCCACGTGGGGCGCTATCTGGGGCATACTCGGGCTTTTATGCCTGCTGGCGATTCTGCCGATTGATGGCGTGCTGCTCGACTGGCTGCATCGCGGCATCGGTGCGTTGATCGGCAAGGGCGGGTATGTGCTGCCGTTTGCGCTGCTCGCGTTGGCAGGTCTGCTGTTTGCGCGGCAAAAAGGGCCGGTGCGACTGCGCGGTACGAGCATCGCGCTGTTGCCGCTGTTTATCGGCAGCATTGTTCATGCGTTTGCTTGTGCAAATGAATATGATTTTTCCATGAAAACGCTGTTCGACCTGCTGACAACCGGTACTGAGGGGAAGTCCGGCGGTTTGCTGGCGGGCGGCCTGTATATTGTGCTGGAGTGGGCGCTGTCCTCGGTTGGGGCGCTGCTGGTGCTGCTGGTGCTGACGGTGACGGCAATTCTGGTCGCCTGCCGCATCACGCCGCAGGTTTTGATGGAAATGTTCCGCCCACCGGAATATGAGTATGAGGATGAAGAAGAACGTGAGCGCTACGAAGCGCCGCGTAAGCTGCCCAATGTACACGAAGCGGTCAATGCGCACGCACAGCGTCGTGAGGAGCGCCGCGCGGCCCGCCGCAAGGCAGATATTGATATTCCGATTGATACCGAGCCGCCCGGTGAGGATAAGCCGGGGGCGGACCCGGATGCGCCTGTGCGCCGCACGCATGGCGGCAAGCCGATGGCGCCGGACGAATATCTGCGCTCTTTGAAGGAGGAAACCACAGGTGAGCAGGTGAGCATCCTTGACCTTGTGGAAAACCGCGAGGAGGAGCCGCCGGCCGAGCCTGCGCCAAAGCCGGAAAAGGCGGAAAAGACGGAAAAAATCAGCGAAAACGAGCAGGCGGAGCTAAGTGAGCAGATGGACGAGAACCAGAAGACTCCGGTGCCGGTGTATGACTATCCGCCGATTGACCTGCTGAGCAAAGGCAAGCATACCTCGGTTGCCGGTGCGGAAGCCGAACTGAAGGAAAATTCCGAATGTCTGATTGATACGCTGGAATCCTTCAATATCGACGCACAGATTATCGGCATCGTGCGCGGCCCGTCGGTTACGCGGTTTGAGCTGACCATCCCGCGCGGCATCAAAATCTCGCGTATTACCGCTCTGTCAGACGATATTGCGTTGTCACTCGGCGCGGCAAATGTGCGTATCGCGCCCATCCCGGACAAAATCGCCGTCGGTATCGAGGTGCCGAACAAGACGGTCAACACCGTGTTCATCCGCGAGTGTATCTCATCTCCTGCGTTCACCAACGCGCGCAGCCGGCTGTCCTTTGCTGTTGGTAAGGACATCACCGGCAAGCCGGTCATCGGGGATATTGCCAAGATGCCGCATATGCTGATTGCCGGTACCACCGGTTCGGGTAAATCCGTATGCATCAACTCGATGCTGATTTCGCTTTTGTACAAGTCCACGCCCGAAGAGGTGCGCCTGATTATGGTCGACCCCAAGATGGTCGAGCTGGGCAACTATAACGGCATCCCGCATTTGCTGATTCCGGTCGTGACCGACCCGAAAAAGGCGGCGGGTGCGCTCAACTGGGCGGTCGGCGAGATGGAACGCCGCTACAAGCTGTTCGCCGACCATCAGGTGCGCAATCTGGTCGGTTATAACGACCTGATGCGCGCCGAGCGCGCCAAGGCCGAGCAAGAGGAGGGCGGCAC
The DNA here is from genome assembly GCF_052117165.1 of Agathobaculum sp. LCP25S3_E8. NCBI lineage: Bacteria > Bacillati > Bacillota > Clostridia > Eubacteriales > Butyricicoccaceae > Agathobaculum > Agathobaculum sp. LCP25S3_E8. The sequence continues at coordinate 112,997 of NZ_JBQKJR010000001.1, read as the reverse complement.
ACCTGAGCAGTATCAGGTACTGCCGCAGATTGTCATTGTCATCGACGAGCTGGCCGACCTGATGATGGTCGCCGCCAAGGAGGTTGAAACCTCGATCTGCCGCATCGCACAAAAGGCCCGTGCCGCAGGCATGCACCTGGTGGTCGCAACCCAGCGACCCTCGGCGGATGTTATCACCGGCATCATGAAGGCCAACATTCCGTCCCGTATCGCGTTTGCCGTAGCCAGCCAGATTGAGTCGCGTATCATTCTGGATACGACCGGCGCGGAAAAGCTCATCGGCAAGGGCGATATGCTGTATGCGCCGTTGGGCGAGGGCAAGCCTACCCGCGTGCAGGGCTGCTTTATTTCGTCCGACGAAATTGAAGCGGTCATCGCGCATATCAAGCAGACAAGCACCGCCGAATATAATGAGGAGATCCTCGAGCATATCGAGCGTCAAGCCGAGCAGGTGGACAGCAAGGGCGGCGGCGCGTCCGGCGATGCGAGCGGCGATGAGGATGGGATGATTGAGGAAGCGATCGACGTTATCATGGACTGCCGGCAGGCGTCCACGTCCATGCTGCAGCGTCGGCTCAAGCTGGGCTATGCGCGTGCCGCACGCATCATCGACCAGATTGAGGAACGCGGCATCATCGGGCCTTCGGAAGGCTCTAAGCCGCGGCAAATCCTGATTACCAGAGATGAGTGGCAGGAAATGAAGATGCGGCGACATGATATCCCATAACCATGCAAGGAGGAAACCATATGTCTTTTACAAAAATCAACATTGCGGAACAGTCATTTAACCCGTTTGACCTCATCAGCAAGCAGTGGATGCTGATTTCCGCCGGTACGGAGCAGAAGTGGAACACCATGACCGCCAGCTGGGGTGGCGTGGGCGTCATCTGGGGCAAGCCCTCGGCAACCTGCTATATCCGCCATAGCCGCTATACCAAGGAGTTTGTTGATAACTCGGAGTATTATACGCTGTCTTTTTTACAGGATGGCCACCGCGAGGCCCTCAATCTGCTGGGCAGCAAGTCGGGCCGCGACATGGATAAGATGCATGACAGCGGTCTGACGCCAGTCATGGTGGAAGGCCAGCCGGCATTTGCCGAGGCAGAGCTGGTTCTGGTTTGCCGTAAGCGCTGCAAGAGCGAAATTGAACCCGAGGATATTCTCCAGCAGGAGACGCTGGATAGGTGGTACGGCGACAAGGATTACCATACCATGTATATCGGGGAAATTGTCGCGGCATATCGAGCGGAAAAATAAAAAAAGTCACAGATTGTTCACCAAACCGACAAGCCTTCGGGCCTATACTGGAAGAAGGACAGCAGCGGAGCATGTCTCCGCTGTCTGCATTTAGCCCGAAACCGGAGGGAATAGAAGTGAAAAAAAGAATATGCAGCCTGCTGCTGACGGCGGCGCTCATGTTAGGGCTACTGCCGAGCGCGTTTGCAGGCTATGAAAACTTTGTCGCGCAGGCGACGTACACACCGGGACAGTTTACCGACGTGGCAGACAGCGCGTGGTATGCGGATAATGTGCGCGCGGCCTACGAATACGGTCTGATTAACGGCCAGTCGGCCACCCGTTTTGCACCGGACAGCTCACTGACCGTGGCGGAGGCCATCAAGCTGGCGGCCGGCCTGTATAGCATTTACAATACCGGCAGCGCGGAATTTGCGTCCTCGTCCCCGTGGTACCGGACCTATGTGGACTATGCGCTGCAAAACGGAATCCTAAAAGCTGAGCGTTCGGACTATACGCAGCCGGCGTCGCGTGCGGTGTTTGCCTCCGTGTTGGCGGCGGCGCTGCCGGCCGATGCGCTGGGTGCTATCAATACGATTGAGGACGGCGCAATTCCGGACGTGTCCAGCTCCGCATCCTATGCGGATGCGGTTTACCTGCTGTATCGCGCGGGCGTGCTGACCGGCTCGGACAGTGCAGGCCGGTTTATGCCGTCCAGCACAATCAAGCGCAGCGAGGCCGCAGCTATCGTCACTCGTATGGCGGACCCCAGCCTGCGGCGCACCTTCTCGCTGGAGGTTTCGACCGAACTGACGGCAAGCGAAATTTTTGAGCGGTGTATGCCCGCGGTATTCAAGCTGTATTCCTATGATGCGCGCGGCAATGTGCTCAGCATGGGCAGCGGCGTAATCATCAGCGCGAACGGTGATGCGGTCACCTGTGGACATATCGCCAACGGGGTACAGCGTCTGGTCGCAGAAATGCAGGACGGCACCAAGCGGGAGGTCAGCATATACGATATTGACACGACCGCGGATATCTCACATATTCGCGTGGTGGGCAGCGGTCTGCCCTATCTGGAAACCTCGACCGATGTGCAGGCAGGGGATACTGTGTATGCGCTCGGGTATCCCGGCGGCGGCAGCGCCAAGGTGACCACCGGCGTGGTGACCAACCCGCGCAATCAGGACTATCTTACCACGCTGATTGAAAGCACTGCTTCGGTCATCAGCGGCAATTCGGGCGGCGCGCTTGTAGATGGACAAGGCCGTCTGGTTGGCGTCACGGTCAGCAGCCGCGGCAGCGGTACTCCCTCCTATTCGGTCCCGATTTCTGTTTTGGAGACGCTGGAGGGGAGTGCAGCAGTCAGCCCGGCGGTTTATACCAGCACGCACCAGCCGGATGCATCCAACTGCTATGCCAAGCTGTATCCTGTGCCGGATTTTGGAGCGATTACCGGCGTGCCGCTGCTCGGCAGCGTTAAGGATCGCGGCACAACGTATTTCTATTACCGCTTATCCGACCTGAGCGGGGACGGCACGCAGCAGATGCTGCAATATTTTGCCGCGCTCAACGGCAATACCTTTTATCAGTTCTCGGACGGTGTATTCACCTCCTCGGCGGGGTATTTGCTGTCCGTTAAAATGGTGGAAACAAATTATCACGGGGTGCAGGCACTGGGCATCTGTGTGTCCGGTATCTCCTCGCAACCGATCGGCGGCCTTGTACAGGCCGCCGATTTTTCTTTTGCAGGTATTTGTGCATCTTGCGGCTTTTTGTGAAGTTCTCCCGGCATTTCGTTTGATTTCACAAAAAGTGCGCTGAAAGTGCCGATTATGATAAAAACGTTAATTTTTTTGTTTAAAAATGCGAAAGAAATGATATTATATACAAGTGTAATCTCCTGATTTTTGCGGAAATAGCAATAAAATCCATCATTTTGCACAAGAAGGGAAGAGCAAATCGGTGAATTTCTACAATGGAACACGAAGCATCCGGCATGCTATAATATTCTTGCGCGATTGAAGTGTGTTTAAGAGAGCACCAAACGAAATGGAGGAAAGACCCAAATGAAGAAGTACGTTTACATGTTCCCGGAAGGCAACGGAAAAATGCGTGAGCTGCTTGGCGGCAAGGGCGCGAATCTGGCCGAAATGACCGGACTCGGCATGCCCGTACCGCAGGGCTTTACCATCACCACCGAGGCCTGCACCCGGTATTATGAGGACGGAAAGACGATCTATCCGGACATTCAGGATCAGATTCTCGAGTACCTCGATAAATTGGAAAAGGTCACCGGTAAAACACTGGGCGATCCGGAGAAGCCGCTTCTGGTTTCGGTTCGTTCGGGTGCGCGCGCTTCCATGCCCGGCATGATGGATACCATCCTGAACCTCGGCATGAACGACGAAATCTGTGATGCAGTCGCAAAACTGACGAATAATCCGCGCTTTGCGCGCGACTCTTACCGCCGCTTCATTCAGATGTTCTCGGACGTCGTGATGGAGCTGCCCAAGTCCACCTTTGAGACCTTCATCGATCAGGTTAAGGAGAAGAAGGGCGTCAAGATGGACAACGAGCTGGACGCGGACGATATGAGCGAACTTATCGTTCTGTTCAAGGACCATTACAAGAAGTCTCTCGGCGAGGATTTCCCGCAGGATCCCAAGAAGCAGCTGATGGAAGCGGTTCGCGCGGTATTCCGTTCGTGGGACAACCCGCGTGCCAACACTTACCGCCGCATGAACGATATCCCGCATTCCTGGGGTACCGCAGTTAACGTACAGTCCATGGTATTCGGCAACATGGGCGATACCTCCGGCACGGGCGTTGCGTTCACCCGCAACCCGGCAACCGGTGAAAAGAAGCTGTACGGCGAATTCCTGATGAACGCACAGGGCGAGGACGTTGTGGCCGGTATCCGTACCCCGCAGCCGATTTCCGCACTCGCGGACACCATGCCCGAAGTGTATCAGCAGTTTGTGGATATTTCCTCTCGTTTGGAGCAGCACTACGGCGATATGCAGGATATGGAGTTCACCATTGAAAACGGCAAGCTCTATATGCTCCAGACCCGTAACGGCAAGCGCACCGCGCAGGCCGCGCTCAAGGTTGCGGTGGATCTCGTGGACGAAGGCGTCTGCACCAAGGAGCAGGCTATCATGAAGGTGGAACCCAAGCAGCTCGACGCGCTGCTGCACCCGACGTTTGTTCCGGCAGCCCTCGAGGCAGCCAAGCCGATCACCACCGGCCTGCCGGCATCTCCCGGCGCTGCCTGCGGTGCGGTATATTTCACCGCGGAAGAAGCGGCGGCGGCTCATAAGACCGGCCTCAAGGTTGTTCTGGTCCGTCAGGAGACCTCGCCGGAGGATATCGACGGCATGGCGGTTTCCGAAGGCATCATGACCGCCCGCGGCGGCATGACCTCGCACGCAGCGGTTGTTGCGCGCGGCATGGGCACCTGCTGCGTGGCCGGCGTCAACGGCATCAAGGTATCCGAGGAAAACAAGACCCTGACCTTTGCCGACGGCACTGTCGTCAAGGAAGGCGAGTTTATCTCGCTCGACGGATCGACCGGTAACGTATATCTCGGCAAGATTGATACGCAGGACGCCGAGCTGACCGGCGACTTCGGCCGTTTCATGGGCTGGGCGGACGAAATCCGCACGCTGATGGTCCGCACCAACGGCGATACTCCGCGCGATGCAACGCAGGCGCGCAAGTTCGGCGCGGAAGGCATCGGCCTGTGCCGTACCGAGCATATGTTCTTTGAACCCGAGCGCATCAAGGCAGTGCGTGAGATGATCATTTCCGATACGGTGGAGCAGCGTAAGACCGCGCTTGCCAAGATTCTGCCGATGCAGCGCGGCGACTTTGAAGCGATTTACCGCGCAATGGGCGGTCTGCCGGTAACCATTCGTCTGCTCGATCCGCCGCTGCATGAGTTCCTGCCGCAGGAGGATGAGGATATTCAGGAGCTGGCGAACGAGATGGGCATTCCGTTTGACAAGCTCAAGGGCAAGGTTGCCGATTTGCACGAATTCAACCCGATGCTCGGCACCCGCGGCTGCCGTCTGGACGTGCTGTATCCAGAAATCGCCGAGATGCAGACCGAGGCCATCATTTCCGCTGCGATCAACGTCTGGAAGGAAGACGGCCTGAAGATCACACCCGAAATTATGGTGCCGCTGGTCAGCGAAATCAACGAGCTGCGCTTTGTCAAGAAGGTCATCAAGGCCAAGGCAGATGAGCTGATTGAAGCATCCGGCCTCAAGATGAAGTATATGATTGGTACGATGATCGAGACGCCGCGTGCAGCCGTAACTGCCAATGAGATTGCGCAGGAGGCTGAGTTCTTCTCCTTCGGTACCAACGACCTGACCCAGATGACTTACGGCTTCTCGCGTGACGACGTAGGCCGCATTCTGGAAACCTACTTTGAGAAGAAGATTCTCGAGTCCGACCCGTTTGCCCGTCTCGACCAGAACGGCGTTGGCAAGCTGATCCGCTACGCAGTAGCAGAAGGCCGCCGCACCCGTCCGGACATCAAGCTGGGCATCTGCGGCGAGCACGGCGGCGATCTGTCCTCCGTCGAGTTCTGCCACAATGTTGGCCTGAACTATGTATCCTGCTCGCCCTTCCGTGTGCCGATTGCCCGTCTGGCGGCAGCACAGGCCCGTGTGAAGGAGCTTGGCATGGCGTAATTGCCTGTTCAGTAGGAGAACGATAAAGATATTGTCCTGCTTCCGTTTGTACGGTTTGTGCAAATGGGAGCAGGACATTTTTTGTATGCGGGGTGTTTCTCGGGGAATTGGATATGTCTGTTAAAATGATTACAAGTAAGTAAAGTAGACGGTTTTTGTGTTGACAGAACGGTTTTTCACCTCGTATAATAAGACAAATCAGAATTGCGGAGGACGTGCTATGAAACGAATCCCATTTGCGTTGCTGGGCATCTCGCTGGCCGGTATGCTGGCGCTCAGCGCGTGTTCCTCAGCCAATCAAACGGCGGGTACGAACACGACCGGACAAGACATCACCGATTCGCAAAGCGGCAGCGGGCAAACCACCGAGCAAGCCGGTGTGCTCAGCAGCTTTTCTGCTACCGATTTGGATGGAAATACCGTTGATCAGTCGATTTTAGCCGATTATGATTTGACCATGGTCAATGTATGGGCAACCTTCTGCGGTCCCTGCATCAACGAAATGCCCGATTTGGGCGAACTTGCGCAGGAATATGCCGATAAAAAGGTGCAGATCATCGGTCTGGTGTCCGATGTGCTGAATACGGATGGAACGATCAGCCAGGAGCAGGTGCAAACTGCGCGTGATATCGTGGAGCAGACCGGCGCAAACTATCTGCATCTGCTGCCTTCGGAGGACTTGTACGGCGTTCTGGGGCAGATTTCCGCCGTGCCGACCACGTTCTTTGTCGATAGTGAAGGCGCACAGGTCGGTTCAGCCATTGTCAGCGCGCAGAGCAAGGACAACTGGGTGCAGACCATAGATGCAATGCTGGCTGAGGTGCAGGGATGAGCTTTCTTCGTCGTAACCGCGCCGCTGTAATTACATTGGCGGTTGCCGTACTGTTTCTTGCGCTGGGCGTACTGCGTGAAGAAACGCAAATCGTATTCCGCAAGGCGGTCAATATCTGTATGGAGTGTATCGGCCTTGGGTAAATTGCGCGACCATGCCCGCACGCTGGTACAGCTGCTTTTCGCCGCTCTGACAAACGGTTACGCCGCCGGTTTTGCCAAAGGCAGCATTTATAAGGGTCAGAGCAAGCTGATTTGCGTGCCGGGCCTCAACTGCTATTCCTGTCCGGGCGCGCTCGGCTCCTGTCCGATTGGCTCCTTTCAAGCCGTTATCACCAGCCGCACCAACAAATTCACTTTTTATGTGATAGGCTTTCTGCTGTTGTTCGGCGCATTGTTCGGCAGACTGGTCTGCGGCTGGCTCTGCCCGTTCGGACTGGTGCAGGATCTGCTGCATAAGATACCCTTTCCCAAAAAGCTGCGCCGCCTGCCGGGCGATCGTGTGCTCAAGTATCTCAAATACGTGATTCTCGTCGGGTTTGTGATTGTTTTGCCGCTGACCGTGCTGGATATCGTCGGACAGGGGCAGCCGTGGTTCTGCAAATATATCTGCCCATCCGGTACGTTGTTTGCCGGAATTCCGCTGATTGCATCCAACCCGCCGCTGCGTGCAGCACTTGGATGGCTGTTTACCTGGAAGGCAGCTATTCTCGTCGTGCTGCTGGTGCTGAGCGTGGCGGTATATCGTCCGTTTTGCCGCTATTTGTGTCCGCTTGGCGCGATTTACGGGTTTTTTAATCCAATTGCACTGTACCGGTTCCGGATTGACGCGGAAAAATGCACGCAGTGCGGCGCTTGCCGGCAGGCCTGCAAGCTGGATATATCTGTGTGGCAAACACCAAACAGCATGGAATGCATCCGCTGCGGCGATTGCCGGCGCGCCTGTCCGCATGGTGCCATCGACACGGCCAATCCTTGCCAAGGACGGCGGCGAAAGGATGCCTGAAGCAGGATGCATGTATTTTTTCCGCGGAGTAGGATAAAGATAATTGTCAACCTCTGTTTTCTCGTGGTATAATAGGAATACCATTTACTGCAACGCATTACATCAACACGCAAATCTTTAGGGGGAATTTTCTTGACTGCTGTATATGCCATTCCGGTATCCGCCGTGAATCCGGACGACAGCGCATCTCGTGCCCGTTTATCCCGCGGCCGTCTGGAACAGATGGACCGACGCCACGGAACGGCCAGAGCGCAAGGCTTTGCGGCATCGCTTTTGCTGGAATATGCGGTCTCGCAGCAGTATCCATGGGTGGTTCACCCGCTTGCCATCTCGATTGCCGAGGGTGGGAAACCGTATCTGGTATCCGAACCCGGCATCCATTTCAGCCTGTCTCATTCGGGCAACTGGGCGGTGTGCGCACTTAGCGATCATCCGGTCGGCGTGGACATTGAGCGCTGCGAGCCGGGACGGCGGGATGTTGCCTCCCGCTTTTTCCATCGTGAGGAGGTACGTTACCTCAACACGGTTTTGCCTTCTGCACGGGATGATGCATTTTATAAGCTGTGGACGCTCAAGGAGAGTTTTGTCAAATCCACCGGACGCGGACTCGACCTGCCGCTGCGCAGCTTCTGGATTGACATTCATCGCATGCCGCCGAGACTGGACTGTGACGAGGTCACCGGCAGCTATTCGCTTTTCCTGCCCGAGTTTGCCGACCGGGATTACCGTCTTGCGGTATGTGTGGAGAAGGCGAACGCAGAGCAGCCGGTTTTGCACATCATGAACTGACATATTCAAAGAAAAAGGACGATGCTTTTTGCATCGTCCTTTTTTCATGCTTTTTTCTGTTCGTATGCAGCGCGTACTGCGGTTGCAAGCTGATCCGAGCAGCTGGTTCCTTTGCCGCTGCACGAAATGCCTTTGAAATATCCCTCGATTTGGTCGACGGTCATCCCCTCCACGACACGGCTGATGGCCTGTAAATTGCCGTTGCAGCCGCCTTGAAAGGAGACGTTATGCACCTTATCCCCGTCCAAATCGAATGAAATCTGCATCGGACAGACGCCACGCGGCTTGTAATCGAAATGTTGCATGTTTGCTTTCGTCCTCCTTACAGCAGCGTGCGGATATGGTCCGCCGCCTGCATGAATGTATCCGCCTGATGGTATGCGCGTGTTTCCTGCGGCTGCGGCAGACCGGTCCAGTTGAGCCAGATTCCTGCCACGCCGACATCCATTGCGCCTTGGATATCATGTCGGAAGTTGTCTCCCACCATCACAGCCTCGTGCGGCAGGCAGCCGCATTTTTGTAACGCCAGCCAGAAAATCGGCGCGCCCGGTTTATCCATGCCCGCCTCTTCGCTCGAAACCAGATAGTCGATCCGGTCCGCAAGACCGAGATATTCCAGCTTTTCCATCTGGATATCCGCCAGCATATCCGTGCAGACGGCAGTCTTTACGCCGGCTTGCCGCAGATCGTCCAGTAGCTCGGTTACACCTGGACGCAGCTCCATTTTTTCCAGCACCGCGTCCCAGTAAACCCGATGCGCTCTGCGCGCATGGCGAATTGCGTTGCAGCCCAGCCGCTCGAGCGCGCCTTGTGCGAACAGCACGCGGTCGTGTATCGGCGGCATGCCGGGCTGCTGCCGGGAAAGCCGCTGCCGGTTTTCATAAAATGCCTGTGCAAAGGCCTCGCCGGAGATGCCGAGTTCTTGTTCCGCCCAGATGGCGAGTTGCTCATACGCATAGGCGTCACACGCGCCGAAACTGCCGTACAGCGTATCGTCCAAATCAAAAAGTACCGCTTTTAGTCCCATAAATCCCTCACAACAGTTTTTCGTTATACACCGCGCGGCTGCCGCCGACAAATTTGGCGCGACGGCGTGCGCAAAGCAGAATGGCCTCGCCAATATGCTTCACTTCAATGCGCAGCGGCACGACCACCGGCTTGATGTGCATGCCAATCAGCGTTCCGCCGATGTCCATGCCCGCGGATGCGGACTGTTTGAGGCTTTCGACTGCGACCGGGTCAGCAAACCGCTTGTAGGCGGTAGTTCCGAACGAACCACCCGCCTTGGGCTGCGGAATGACGTTGACTTCATCAAGGTTGAACCGCTCGCACGCCGACCGTTCAACGATGAGCGCGCGGTTAAGGTGTTCACAGCACTGCGCGGCAAGATAGATGTCGCGCTCATGCAGTACGCCATAAATGCCCTCAAACACCGCTTCGGCCACCTCTACGCTGGAATGCGTGCCAATTTTTTCTCCGCACACCTCGCTCGACGAGCAGCCGACCACAAACAAATCTCCTGCGCGCAGCTTTGCCGCGTCGCATACCAAAGCTGCTGCCTTGGCGCTCTGTTCTCTGATTTCAGAAAGCTCCATATTTTATGCCTCCTTTGATATTTACAGTATACCACAGTTTATTCATGCTTTCACCGTCTTTTTTCCTGCGGCATACACTGAAATTGAGGCAAGGCCTCAAACCGACAAACAAGGAGCAACCTGCATATGAATACGACCAATCCTTCGGGCGATCAGGCGCTGCCTGCGGACAGCATTGATCCCCGTCTGCTTTCGCTTGCCATGGCATTCGTGCCGGCGCAAAGCTTTGATACGCCGTATGAACCCGCGCTGGCCTTCAGCCGCGGTACGATTTTTCCGGCGCTCGATAAACCCTTCCTCGGAGAGGAGGCCGTTCCGCAATGACCGAACGTGAAAAACTGCTCAGTCGTGTGCGCATGTATGATTTTGCGCTGGTGGATGTCATCCAATACCTTGACGGCCACCCGAAAAACGCTGCGGCATTGGCTTATTACAGCAAAATGCGCACTGCCTTTGATAAGGCCGCAGCCGAATACGAGGATGCCTTCGGCCCGTTGACCGCGCGCGAGGTGGATACCCGTGTCGGCAACTGGCGCTGGATTGACGATCCGTGGCCGTGGGAAGGAGAGGATAACTAATGTGGTCATACGATAAACGCTTACAATATCCCGTTAACATCAAAAATCCCGATCCGCAAACCGCAAAGATTGTCATTACACAACTTGGCGGACCGGATGGAGAGATCGGTGCAGCAATGCGCTACCTCAACCAGCGATACGCCATGCCATACAAAGAGGGCAAGGCAATTCTAACGGACATTGGCACAGAGGAACTTGCGCATCAGGAAATGATCGCGGCTATCGTCTACCAGCTGACGCGCAATCTGACCCCTGAACAGATCAAAGAGGGTGGATTTGACGCCTACTTCGTCGATCATACGACCGGAATTTATCCGCAGTCCGCGGCGGGCATCCCGTTTTCGGCCTCTGCGCTGCAAAGCAAGGGCGACCCGATTACCGACCTGTTCGAGGATCTGGCGGCCGATGGTACGACTGTGCAAGAACAACGTGGCTGAAAACCCTTGAAAATACAGGATTTTTTGTTGTACGAGTTTTTTCATGCTACGTTTGTAAAAGGACAACCTACCTAAATTACAGATAGGACAAGCTATTTCACATACCAAAATTCCATATCGTACCTATGGGCGTTCAGAAATGGACGCCCATTTTTCATGCTCAAATTCAGAAAGGAGGCGACGCTATGTACTTTACTTCCGGCCAAGACCGGGCCTTTGAACGGCTGATGCAGGAAAAGCCCGGTTTCGATCACTACGACGGCGGCGGGGCGAACGCGCCGGAGGATTGCGGCAGTTGCCGCTTCTATCGCCCGGATTGGAAATATCAATACTGCGTGTATGCAGAGTGTCCCTATCAGCCGGGCAAGCTGACCGCTTTTGCTGCGGTCAAATTCACAGTGAAAGGAGCTGACAACGATATGGCAGTATTCCGCGTGGAGAAGAACAAAGGCTATACGGTGATGTCCAATCACCACCTGCGGAACAAAGCCCTGTCCCTGAAAGCCAAGGGCCTGCTGTCACAAATGCTGTCCTTGCCGGAGGATTGGGACTACACCCTAAAGGGCCTGTCCCTTATCAACCGGGAAAGCATTGACGCCATCAGGACGGCGGTGTGGGAGCTGGAACGGGCCGGATATATCAGGCGGGAGCAGGGCCGCGACGCAAAGGGCAAAATGGCCGATATGGTCTATACCATTTACGAGCAGCCGGTGTTGGATAAGCCGGTATTGGAAAACCCGGTGTTGGAAAATCCAACATCGGATAACCCGACATCGGATAATCCGGCGTCGGGAAATCCAACGCAATTAAATAAAGAGATACAAAGAACTAACTTACCAAGAAAAGAAAAATTAAATACAGATGGACAAAGTACCGATTCCATTCCTTTCCCATCCCTGACCCCTGCCCCTGTGGAGGACGAAGCGGCGGCTGCACCGCCGGAACGGAAAGGAACAGGAAAGGATGCGGCAGTACAGATTTATCGGGAAATCCTTTTGGAGAATATCGAATATGACTATCTCATTCAGGACAGTTCCATTGACCGGGAGCAGCTTGACGAGATCGTTGACCTGATGCTGGAAACCGTCTGTACCTCCCGCAAGACCATCCGTATTGCCGGGGATGATTACCCCGCCGAGCTGGTGAAGTCCAAGTTTATGAAGCTGAACAGTGAACATATCCGCTTTGTCTTTGACTGCCTGCGGGAGAACACCACGAAAGTCCGCAACATCAAGCAGTATTTACGGGCTATGTTGTTCAATGCCCCCAGCACCATTAGTAACTACTACACGTCTCTTGTGGCGCACGATATGGCGCAGCCGAATTGGGGCAAACCAAAATCCGGCCTGCCGGACTATTCCTGTTCGCCGGATGAAAGCCTGTGAGGAAAAGGAGGCGCTTTGAACCGTTGTTACCTGCGGCGTCTGGTGGTTCCACCTTAGACGCCATTTTGACTTTTTGACAAGGAGGGATGCTTATTGCAGGAAGAAGTCGATCAGAAAACCATTGCCCTGTCCATGAAAACGGGCAAGCTCACGGCCCAAGTGCTGCAAGCGGCGCTGAAAAAGTATTTGCAGCACCGGGCCAAAGGCAAGACCACGCTGCACCTCGGCCAGCAGAGCCTAAAGCAGCTCAAAAAGCATGGGGCGGCCCTCTCCAACATTGAGATCACCGAGGCCAACATTGGCGCATTCAAGCCCTGTGCCAAGAAATACGGTGTGGATTTTGCCTTGCGAAAGGATAAGACCACCCAGCCGCCCCACTACGTCGTGATCTTCAAATCCAAGGATGCGGACAATCTGGAACAGGCGTTTCGGGAGTTTACGGCAAAGACACTCTCCAAGGAGCAGCGGCCCTCCATCCGCAAGGTGCTGTCTGCCATGAAGCAAAAGACAGCGGAGCAGACCAAGCAGCGGGCTAAGGAGAAAATCAGAGAAAGGGGGCTGGAACGGTGAAGCCTGATGTGAAAAAGCTGGTGATCCTCAATCTCCCGTATCTGATTTTTGTGTACCTGTTCGGAAAATGCGGGCAGGCGTACCGGCTGGCCGCCGGTGCCGACCTGTCGGGAAAGCTCCTGCATCTTGCGGACGGTTTTACGGCGGCCTTTGCAAATCCCCTCCCCAGCCTGCATCTGTTTGATTTCTGCGTCGGCATCGCCGGTGCTTTGATCGTGCGGCTGGTGGTGTACTGCAAGGGCAAGAACGCCAAGAAGTACCGTAAAGGCGTGGAGTACGGCAGCGCCCGTTGGGGAACGGTCAAGGATATTGCGCCCTACATTGACCCCAAGTTTGAAAACAATATCCTGCTGACCCAAACGGAACGGCTGACTATGACCGGGAGGCCCAAAGACCCCAAAACAGCGCGGAACAAAAACGTGCTGGTGATCGGCGGCAGCGGTTCAGGTAAGACCCGCTTTTTCGTGAAGCCCAACCTGATGCAATGCTTTCCGACCACGGACTACCCGACCTCATTCGTCGTCACTGACCCCAAAGGCACCCTTGTTCTCGAAACGGGAAAGATGTTTCAGCAGGCGGGCTACCGCATAAAAATTCTGAACACCATCAACTTTTCCAAATCCATGAAATACAATCCTTTCGTCTACATCCACTCGGAAAAGGACGTGCTAAAGCTGGTAAATACCCTGATTGCCAACACCAAGGGCGAGGGCGAAAAATCAGCGGAGGATTTTTGGGTCAAGTCGGAACGGTTGTTTTACACGGCCCTGATCGGTTACATCTGGTATGAGGCCCCGGCAGAGGAAATGAATTTCACAACGCTGCTGGAAATGATAAATGCCAGTGAAGCCCGCGAGGACGACCCGGAGTTTCAAAGCCCCGTAGACCTGATGTTTGAACGATTGGAGCAGAAAGACCCCGACCATTTTGCTGTGCGGCAGTATAAGAAATTTCTGCTTTCCGCTGGCAAAACCCGTTCCTCTATCCTGATAAGCTGCGGCGCACGTTTGGCCCCCTTTGACATCCGGGAAGTGCGCGAGCTGATGGAGGACGACGAAATGGAGCTGGACACCATCGGAGACGAAAAGACGGTGCTGTTTCTCATTATGAGCGACACGGACACCACTTTCAATTTCATTCTGGCTATGCTCCAAAGCCAGCTTATCAACTTACTTTGTGACCGGGCCGATGATAAGTACGGCGGACGCCTGCCTGTCCATGTGCGGCTGATCTTAGACGAGTTTGCCAACATCGGTCAGATACCAAATTTTGATAAATTGATCGCCACCATCCGAAGCCGGGAAATCTCGGCTTCAATCATTTTGCAGAGCCAGTCGCAGTTAAAAGCCATCTACAAGGACGCTGCCGAAATCATATCGGACAACTGCGATTCTGTGCTTTTCCTTAGTGGGCGCGGCAAAAATGCCAAGGAAATCTCCGACGCGCTGGGCAAGGAAACCATTGACAGTTTCAACACCAGCGAGAATCGGGGAAGCCAGACATCCCACGGACTGAACTACCAAAAGTTAGGAAAGGAGCTGATGAGCCAAGACGAAATCGCTGTGATGGACGGCGGCAAGTGCATCTTGCAGCTACGGGGTGTGCGTCCGTTTTTGTCGGAGAAATTCGATATTACCAAGCACCCCCGCTACAAGTATCTTGCTGACGCCGACAAGAAAAACACCTTTGATGTGGACAGGTTTTTGACTGCTACGCGCCGGAAACGGCAGCAAGTGGTGACGCAGGACGAGGTTTTCGACCTGTACGAAATTGACCTGTCGGATGAGAATGCCGCCGCTGAATAAGCAGCGGCTATTTTCATACCCCAAATCCAAATCAAACAATTTTGTGAGCCGCAAAACGCGGCAGAAAGTGAGGAAACATTTATGGAATTTTTCAACAGCGCAGTGAACACTTTGCAGACTATCGTGATCGGACTGGGCGGCGGCCTGTGCGTCTGGGGCGGCGTTAATCTTCTGGAGGGCTACGGCCAGGACAACCCCGGTGCTAAGAGCCAGGGCGTAAAGCAGCTTGTCGCTGGCGGCGGTGTGGCCCTGATCGGTGTGACCCTCATTCCCCTGCTGTCCGGTCTGCTGGGATAAGCCCGGCGTTTGTCCGTAACCATCCGCACTAATCCCCTCCGCGCTCTCCCGGCCTGAGTGGGAGGGCGCGGGAAAGGAGGTGTTTACCCGTGATTAGTGAAATCATTGAAGAATGGATAAAAGGTATTCTAATCGACGGCATCACGGGCAACCTGTCCGGGCTGTTTGACAATGTAAATGCCAAAGTCGGAGAAATCGCCGCCGATGTAGGGGCCACCCCGCAGGCGTGGAACAGCGGCATTTTCAATATGCTGCAAAACCTGTCTGAAACGGTGGTGCTGCCTATCGCAGCGGCCATCCTTGCCTGTGTCATGTGCATGGAGCTGATACAGATGATAACAGAGAAAAACAATATGCACGACTTTGACAGCTCCATGTTCTTCCGCTGGATTTTCAAGTCTGCGTTTGCCATCCTCATTGTCAGCAACACATGGAACATCGTCATGGGCATCTTCGACGCCACCCAGAGCGTCGTCAATCAAAGCACCGGTGTGATTATCGGGGAAACGTCTGTGGACTTTAACAGCCTGATACCTGACCTTGAAAGCCAGTTGGAGGCTATGAGTGTGGGCGGGCTTCTGGGCCTGTGGTTCCAGACCCTTGTGGTGGGCCTTACCATGAACATTCTCGCCATCTGCATTTTCCTTGTGACCTATGGGCGCATGATTGAAATATACGTCGTGACCTCGTTAGGGCCTATCCCTCTTGCCACAATGGGAAACAGCGAGTGGCGCGGCATGGGCCAGAACTACTTGAAATCCCTGCTGGCGCTGGGCTTCCAAGCCTTTTTAATCATGGTTGTTGTCGGTATCTATGCGGTGCTGATACAGAACATTGCTTCCGCTTCTGACATATCCGGCGCAATCTGGGGCTGCATGGGCTATACGGTGCTTCTGTGCTTCTGCCTGTTCAAGACCGGCAGCATCAGTAAATCCGTATTCTCGGCGCATTAAAAATCAACTACACACAGGAGGAAATCATTTATTTCAACATACAACATCATTTACGCCGACCCGCCGTGGCGGTATGAGTGCAAAAACAAATCGGGTGCAGCGGAAAATCACTATCCCACCATGAGCATAGACAAGCTGTGCGCCCTGCCGGTGGAAACACTGGCCGCCAAGGACAGTCTGCTGTTTTTATGGGCCACATTTCCCATGCTGCCGGAGGCGTTGCAGCTTATCCGGGCATGGGGCTTTACGTTCAAGACGGTGGCCTTTGTCTGGCTGAAACAGAACCGCAAAAGCCCTACATGGTTTTACGGGCTGGGTTACTGGACAAGGGGGAACGCGGAAATCTGCCTGCTGGCAAAGCGCGGCAAACCGAAACGTCATTCTGCCGCTGTCCATCAGTTCATTATCAGCCCGATTGAACAGCACAGCAAAAAGCCGGATGTGACCCGTGACAAGATCGTGGAGCTGGCGGGCGACTTGCCTCGCGTGGAGCTGTTTGCCAGACAGAAATGCCCCGGCTGGGATGCGTGGGGCAACGAAGTGGAATGTGATCTTACCCTGAACCCGTCGTGAAAGGAGGTGCCAGATGGCTTATGTAACTGTCCCCAAGGACTTAACCCATGTGAAATCCAAGGTTGTGTTTGGCCTTACCAAACGGCAACTGATCTGTTTTGGCGGTGCGCTGCTGGTAGGCGTCCCGTTATACTTTCTCACCCGTGACTATCTCTCCACCAGTGCGGCGGCCCTGCTCATGGTGTTTATCATGCTGCCGGGCTTTTTGCTTGCCATGTATGAGCGTCACGGCCAGCCCCTTGAAGTGGTGGTAATGCAGATGATTCAGTGCTGCTTCCTCCGTCCCAAGAAGCGCCCCTACCAGACCAACAACGCCTACGCCGCACTTATGCGGCAGCATCAAATGGAACAGGAGGTAAAGGCCATTGTCCAAAAAAGAAATTCCAAAAGAACCCGAAAAAACAAAGCTGACCCGCGCCCAGCGAAAAGAAATTGATGCGGTAATCCGCAAGTACAAGGGCGACGGCAAGCCCCATACGGCGCAGGCCACCATCCCCTATGAGGCCATGTACCCGGACGGTGTGTGCCGCCTGACGAAAAACACCTTTTCCAAGTGCATTGCCTTTGAGGACATCAGCTATCAGCTCGCCCAGCCGGACACCAAGACAGCCATTTTTGAACATCTTTGCGACCTGTACAACTATGTGGACGCCTCTATCCACGTCCAGTTTTCGTTCCTGAACCGCAGGGTTGACCCGGTGCAGTACGCCAAGAGCTTTGAGATCGCACCGCAGGGGGACGACTTCGACGACATCTGGGCCGAGTACACCGGCATCCTGCAAAAGCAGCTTGCAAACGGCAACAACGGCATCGTTAAGACCAAGTACCTGACGTTCACCATTGAGGCCGACAGCCCGAAATCTGCAAGGGCCAGACTGAACCGCATCGGCCTTGACCTCTTAGGTTACTTCAAGACGATGGGAGCTGTGGCCCATGTGATGAACGGCAAAGAACGGCTTGCGGTGCTGCATGGCGTGTTCCACCCGGACGGGGAACTGTTCAATTTTGACTGGAAGTGGATGACCCCCTCCGGCCTTTCCACCAAGGACTTTATCGCTCCATCCTCCCTGTGCTTCGGCACTGCAAAGACCTTTGGCATGGGCGGCAAATACGGCGCGGTGAGCTTCCTGCAAATCCTCGCCCCGGAGCTTTCGGATGAAATGCTGGCCGATTTTCTCAATACAGACAGCAGTATTTTAGTGAACCTCCATGTGCAGGCCATCGACCAGACCGAGGCCATCAAGACCATCAAGCGCAAGATCACCGACCTTGACGCCATGAAGATACAGGAGCAGAAAAAGGCCGTCCGCAGCGGCTATGATATGGACATACTTCCCTCCGACCTTGCCACCTACGGGGAGGACGCAAAGAAACTTCTTACCAAGCTGCAAACCAGAAATGAGCGCCTTTTCATGCTGACGTTTCTTGTGCTGAACGTGGCCGACACCAAACAGAAGTTGAGCAACGATGTGTTTCAGGCCGCCGGTGTGGCGCAGAAATACAACTGTTCCCTTGTCCGTCTGGACTACCAGCAGGAACAGGGCCTTGTGAGCAGCCTGCCGCTGGGCGTCAACCAGATCAAAATCCAGCGGGGCCTTACCACTTCCAGCGTGGCCGTGTTCGTCCCCTTTGTGACGCAGGAGCTTTTTCAGGGCGGCGCAGCCATGTATTACGGCGTCAACGCCAAGTCCCACAACATGATTATGCTGGACAGAAAACAGGCCCGGTGTCCCAACGGCCTGAAATTAGGCACCCCCGGCAGCGGCAAATCCATGAGCTGTAAATCCGAGATCGTCAGTGTGTTCTTAACGACGCCTGACGATATTTTTATCTCCGACCCGGAGGCTGAATACTATCCGCTGGTGAAGCGGCTCCACGGTCAGGTGATCCGGCTGTCGCCCACCAGCCGGGACTATGTGAACCCGCTGGACATCAACCTGAACTATTCCGAGGACGATAACCCGCTGGCCCTGAAATCCGACTTCGTGCTGTCGTTCTGCGAGTTGGTCATGGGCGGCAAGAACGGGCTGGAACCCATTGAAAAGACGGTCATTGACCGGGCCGTGCGGGTGATCTACCGGCCCTATCTGGCAGACCCCCGCCCGGAAAATATGCCGATTCTGTCCGACCTCCACAAAGCCCTGTTAGATCAGCACGTCCCGGAGGCTGACCGTGTGGCGCAGGCCCTTGACCTGTATGTGTCCGGCTCCCTGAATGTATTTAATCACCGCACCAACGTGGACATCGGGAACCGGCTTGTGGCCTTTGACATCAAGGAGCTGGGCAAACAGCTCAAAAAGCTGGGGATGCTCATTGTCCAAGACCAGATTTGGGGCCGCGTCACCGCCAACCGCAGCCAGGGCAAGGCCACATGGTACTTTGCCGACGAGTTCCACTTGCTTCTGAAAGAGGAACAGACGGCAGCCTATTCCGCTGAAATCTGGAAGCGGTTCAGGAAATGGGGAGGCATCCCAACCGGCGCGACGCAGAACGTGAAAGACCTGCTTTCCTCCCCGGAGATCGAAAATATTCTGGAAAACAGCGATTTTATTACGCTGCTCAATCAGGCGTCCGGGGATAGAAAAATCCTTGCGGAACGGCTCAACCTGTCGGCAGACCAGCAGAAGTACATCGACAATTCCGAACCCGGCGAGGGCCTTTTGATCTTTGAAAATGTGGTGCTGCCCTTTACCAACCCGATCCCCCGCAACACCCAGCTCTACAAGATTATGACGACCCGGTTAAGCGAGGTGGTAAGCCAATGACCCCAAATAGCAAAG
Source organism: Agathobaculum sp. LCP25S3_E8 (assembly GCF_052117165.1). NCBI lineage: Bacteria > Bacillati > Bacillota > Clostridia > Eubacteriales > Butyricicoccaceae > Agathobaculum > Agathobaculum sp. LCP25S3_E8. The sequence goes on along the minus strand of NZ_JBQKJR010000001.1, from coordinate 93,459 downwards.
GAGGTGACGGTCATTGAAAGAGCTGAGAGCAAAGCCCAAGGTGACACAGGCCATGACCCGCGATGGCCTGACGCTGGAAAATCAGGCCACCGGCGAAGTAGAGAACATTTCCAGCCGGGAGGCTGAACAGGACTATACCCCGGAGGCGGGCGGCACAGCGGAAAAGCTGCTGGAACGGGCCGACGATGCCCATGACAGGCATAAGGCCAAAAAGTCCGCAAAGCAGGCAGCGGCCACCGCTGCCGAGGGGGACGCCGCCCTGCACCGGCCATCCTCCCGGCTCCAACTGACCGAGGAAGAACGGGCCGACCCGGACTTACAGCCCTATATCCGCAAAGCAGATAAGAAAGCTGACAAGCTGGATGCAGCCCGTGACGCCATCCCGAAAAAGCGTGTTGTCGTGAAAGAAACAGTCTATGACGAGGCCACCGGCAAGGCCAAGAGCGCCCTGCGCTTTGAACAGCAGGAAAAAGGGCCTCCCAAGTTAAAGCCCAATCCGGCAAGCCGGCCCGTTTCGGAGGCGCTGCTATTCGCCCACGGAAAAATCCACGAAGTTGAGCATGAAAACGTGGGTGTGGAGGGCGGCCATAAGGGAGAAGAACTTGCCGAGCGTCAGGCTGGCCGGGCCATCCGCAGCAGCATCCGGCACCACAAGCTGAAACCTTACCGGGACGCAGAAAAAGCCGAGCGTCAGGCCCTTGCCGCAAACGCAGAGTATTTTTACCAGAAGTCCTTGCGGGATAACCCGGAGATCGCGCAGGCGGCCACCAATCCCGTTTCCCGGTTCTGGCAAAAGCAGCAAATCAAGCGCCAGTATGCCAAAGCCGCCCGGACAGCGGGCCAGACCGCAGGGACGGCGGCACAGGGCGCAGCTAAGACAGCCGCATCCTCCACCAGAGCGGCCAAGGCAGCCGCCGAGGAAAGCAAACGGGCTGCCTCTTTTGTGGCCCGTCACTGGAAAGGTTCACTGGCCGTTCTGGTGCTGGGGCTTTTGCTGCTGATGGTTCTGACCGGCCTGCAATCCTGCACCGCCATGTTTGGCAGCGCCGGAAGCGGCATTGCGGCGTCCTCCTACTTTTCCGAGGACAGCGATATGCTGGCCGCCGAGGATGCCTACACACAGATGGAAGCCGAGCTGCAAGCGTATCTGGACAACTACGAGGCTACCCATGACTATGACGAGTACCACTTTGACCTTGACAGCATCGAGCATGACCCCTATGTGCTGATCTCCATTCTGTCGGCACTCCATGACGGGCAATTTACTATTGGAGAGGTGCGAAGCGATCTGCAAATGCTGTTCGACAAGCAATACATCCTGACGGAAACCGTTGTGAAAGAAGTGCGTTACCGCACGGAAACCCGGACAGGGACGCGGACGGTCACAGACCCGGACACCGGCGAAACCTCAACCGAGGAATACGAGTATGAAGTAGAAGTACCGTATGACTATTACATCTGCACTGTGACGCTGGAAAATTTCAACCTGTCCCATGTGCCGGTCTACATCATGGACGAGGAAACGCTAAGTGCCTATTCCCTGTATATGTCCACGCTGGGCAACCGGCCCGACCTGTTTTCCGGCAGCCAGTACCCCCACGCCTCCACCCTGAAAGAACCGACCTATTATGACGTTCCCCCGGAGGCTTTGGAGGATGAACAGTTTGCCGCCATGCTGAAAGAGGCCGAAAAGTATATCGGCTATCCCTATGTGTGGGGCGGCAGCTCCCCCAGCACCAGTTTTGATTGCAGCGGCTTTATCTCATGGGTCATCAATCATTCCGGCTGGAACGTGGGACGGCTGGGAGCGCAAGGCCTATACAACATCTGCACCCCTGTTTCCAGTTCGCAGGCCAAGCCCGGCGACCTTGTGTTTTTTGTTGGCACTTATGACACCCCCGGCGTGTCCCACGTCGGCCTGTATGTGGGCAATTCGGTTATGCTGCATTGCGGCGACCCCATTTCCTACACAAATCTCAATTCAAACTATTGGCAATCCCATTTTTACAGTTTCGGGCGTCTGCCCTGACGCCAGAAAGGAGTTTTGACTATGGCAAGTAAACTTGACCGCATCGAAAAGGACATCCAGAAAACCAAGTCCAAGATCGCGGAATATCAGAAGCAGCTTCGGGAGCTGGAAGCGCAGAAAACCGAACAGGAGAATTTGCAGATCATCCAGCTTGTGCGCGGCATGAACATGAAGCCGGAGGAATTTGCCGCATTTCTGCGTTCCGGCGCAATGCAGGCCGCCCCTGCTGTCACAGCGTACCATGAACAGGAGGACAATGCCCATGAAGAATAAAACCAGACGAATTTCCCGTATGCTGCCCGCAATTCTGGCCGTGATGCTCTGCGTCACGGTCTTTCCTGTTACCGCCTTTGCAGGCGGCATCGACCCGGCCCCGGAGCCTTTGCCGGAAGCTGCCGCCGAAGCAACAGGCGGCGTGGAGCCTGACACAGACAATCACTCCAAGACTGAAACCGCAGCCGCAGACAAAACGGAGGCCGATAAAACAAAGAGCTTGACCGGCAAGGAGGCCGCCGACCTGCTTTCCTCCCTGTTTGGCTCCAAAGTAAGCATCACCGCTACGGACGATGGCATCCAGATCACTACCAGCGGCACGGAGGAAACCACACAGACCGGCACTGTGACTACAAACGGTGGAAAGCTGAATGTCCGCACCGGCGCGGGGCTTGATAAGACCGCGTTCACCCAGCTTCCCAACGGAACGCAGGTGGAAGTGATCGGCACAGACGGCGATTGGGTGAAAATTCTTCTGCCGGAGCGCATCGGCTATGTCCATTCCGACTATCTGACCGTCAGCGATACCATAACAGAAAGCACCGCCGAGGGTAGCTTCTCCCTCTCCCTTGATGAAGAAGAACTTGCCGCCCTGCTGGGGTTGTTCACTGGCAGCCAGACCGGCGGTAGCGCTGCCCTGACCCCGGACGGGAACCTGACGCTGATTGACGACATCGGCAGCACCACCCAAAGCGGCAAGCAGTTTATCACCGCGGAAACCAAGACTGGCAACATCTTTTACCTGATTATTGACCGGGACGACGAGGGAAAAGAAACCGTCCATTTCTTAAATCAGGTGGATGAAGCCGACCTGCTGGCGCTGATGGAGGACGGCCAGAAAGGAAGCACCGCTTCTGTCTGCACCTGTACCACCAAATGTAAGGCCGGGGCCGTCAATACGAATTGCCCGGTTTGTAAAAATAACATGAGCGAATGTACCGGGCCGAAACCGCAGGAGGCCCAGCCGCAGGAAACCGAGGCCCCGCAGGAGGAACCGAAAAACAGCGGTTCCGGCGCTGGCGGCCTGATCATGTTCCTTGTGGTAGCAATGGCTGGCGGCGGCGCAGCCCTGTATTACTTCAAGTTCAAAAAGCCCAGGGCAGATACCAAGGGCAGCGACGATTTAGACGAGTATGATTTTGGCGACGACGAGGATTTGGAGGACGAAGCGCCGGAAACCGAAACTGAACAGGAGGACGAGGAATGAGTTATCAGTTGGTAATTGCAGAAAAACCGAGTGTCGCCCGCAGTATTGCGGGCGTGATTGGGGCCACGGAGAAGCACGACGGATATTTGCAGGGAAACGGCTATCTGGTGAGCTGGTGCATCGGGCATCTGGTGTCCTTTGCCGATGCGGGCCGGTATGACGAGCATTTCAAGAAATGGCGCTATGAGGATTTGCCCATCCTCCCGGAAACGTGGCAGTACATCATCCCCGACGAGAAAAAACAGCAGTTTGACATTCTGCGCTCCCTGATGGAGCGCCCCGACGTGACCGGCCTTGTGTGCGCCACTGATGCCGGGCGCGAGGGAGAACTCATTTTCCGTTTTGTCTATCAGATGGCAGGCTGTGAAAAGCCGTTCAAGCGCCTTTGGATTTCCAGCATGGAGGACAGCGCCATTAAAGACGGCTTTGCCCACCTGAAACCGGGAACGGACTATGACCCGCTGTATCAATCGGCCCTGTGCCGGGCGAAAGCCGATTGGCTGGTGGGCATCAACGCCACCCGGCTTTTCTCCGTGCTGTACCACAAGACCCTGACCGTGGGCCGTGTCCAGACCCCGATCCTGAATCTGCTGGTGGAGCGCGACGCCAAGATCACGAATTTCAAGAAAGAGAAATATCACATCGTCCATATCGGTGTAGGCGACGCGGACGCAGTAAGCAACCGGATTTCTGATGCTGCCGAAGCAAACACCGTCAAGGCGGCCTGTGCCGGAGCGCAGGCCGTTTGTGTTTCCGTGACGCGGGAGAAAAAGACGGAGCAACTGCCCAAGCTCTATGACCTGACCACCTTGCAGCGGGAGGCCAACCGGCTCTTTGGATTTACCGCCAAACAGACCCTTGATTACGCACAAACACTGTACGAAAAGAAACTGCTGACCTATCCGAGAACGGACAGCCAATATCTCACCGATGGTATGCTGCCAGTGGCCGAAAGCCTTGTGCCCGCCCTTTGGGAGCTGGTGCCTTTCGCCAAGGGCCTGAACATTTCCCCACAGTATGACCGCATCCTGAACAGCAAAAAGGTGTCCGACCACCACGCCATCATCCCCACCGCTGAATTTGTGAAGCAGGGCTTTGACGGACTGGCCGAGAGTGAACGAAAGCTGCTGTCTATGATCTGCTGCAAGGTGCTGTGCGCCGTGGCTGGGCCTTATGTGTATGAGGCTGTCACCGCCACATTCACCTGTGCCGGAAAAGAGTTTACCGCCAAGGGCAAGACTGTTCTTTCCCCCGGCTGGAAAGAGATTGACCGCCGTTTCCGTTCCTCCCTGAAAACCGACGCCGACGAGGAAGCCGATGCGGTGCGGGAGCTGCCGGAGCTTAAAGAGGGCCAGACCTTTGCGGATGTGGCTGCATCCGTCACGGAGCATTTTACCACGCCGCCCAAACCCTACACGGAAGATACGCTGCTGTCTGCTATGGAACGGGCCGGGGCCGAGGATATGCCGGAGGACGCCGAGCGCAAGGGGCTGGGAACCCCGGCCACCCGCGCCGCTATTTTGGAAAAGCTGGTTCAGATGGGCTTTGTCCAGAGAAAGGGTAAGCAGCTCATTCCCACCAAGGACGGCATCAATCTGGCCGTGGTACTGCCGGAGGCTTTGACCTCTCCCCAGCTTACCGCTGAATGGGAAAGCCGTCTGACCGAGATCGCCAAGGGGCAGGCTGACCCGGACGAGTTTATGGCAGGTATTGAGGCCATGACGCGGGAGCTGGTGAAAACCTATTCCTGCATCAGCGAAGATAAGCAGAAATTGTTTCAGGCCGAGCGTGTGGCAATCGGGACGTGCCCCCGCTGCGGCGAGGCCGTCTACGAGGGCAGGAAAAACTACTACTGCGGAAACCGGGCCTGCCAGTTTGTCATGTGGAAGAATGACCGATTTTTTGAGGAACGCAGGAAAGTGTTCACCCCGAAGATCGCCGCCGCGCTGCTCAAAGACGGAAAAGCAAAGGTAAAGGGCCTCTATTCTATGAAAACCGGAAAAACCTATGACGGGACGGTGCTTTTGGCCGATACCGGCGGGAAATACGTCAATTACCGTGTGGAACACAGGAGCTAAGACACTAACAGAGCAAGCATAGGGAGTGTGGCTACACTCCCGGTAAATCCCTGACCTGGCGTACCTGACCGGGCCGGGGATTTTGCTTGTTGGGAGTTTCCCAAACCCTTATATTTCAGAGAAAGGAGGCTGCCGATGGCAAGTTTACGGGACACTGTAAGAGAATATCAGGATGATTTACGAAGCGGCATTATATGGCTGGCGTTCTGGCGGGAGGGCCGTTCATGGCACGGGGAAGCGTTTCATCTGGATATGAGCGACTATTTGTACCCGGAGGACAAAATGCGGCTTGCCGAGATACAGGCCGCAGACCCCAAGGCCGTTGTGGTGAATGGTTATTATTCCGGCTATCTGGACGAGAAAATGAGCGTGGACGAGCTGGCCGCCGGAGTGCGCCACCACTACGAAAACGGCCTAAGTAATATCGCCCCGTTTATGGAGGCCCACGACGATGTGCTGCCCCCGGAGGTATTAGAGGAAGCGCGGGCCAAGGCCCATGAAGCGGGGCTGCCTTTTTATGAGCGCCCCTATAATGGCGAGGACATCGACCCGTATGTATATGACGGCAACATGAGCGTTGAGGACTACGAGCTGATGCACCGTCTGATGGAACAGGACAATGAAAGGAGTGAGCGCGTGAACGAAGTGTTTTCTATCCAGCTCCATAACCGTCAGCTCTACGAACAGGGCAAGGATGGCGTCTGGCTGGATATGCCTACTACAACGGAACAACTGCAAGCAGCCCTGCGGCAGATCGGCATTTCCGCCGACAATCCGCAGGACTTTTTTATCCACGGGTATTCCTACCCGGAGGGCCAGCGTCTTGCGCTGCCTTACGATATGGTGCTGGCCGCCGACGTGGACGAGCTGAATTTCCTTGCCGCCCGGCTGGGCCAGCTTGACGCCTCCGAGATCGCAGAGCTGAACGCCGCCCTGCAAACCCCCAAGGGCGGCTTTGAGAGTATCGGCCAGATCATCGACTTTACCGAAAACGTGGACTACTATGTGCATCTGCCGGATGTGCATACCGCCGCCGCTTTGGGAGACTACTACCTGAACCGTTCCGGCATGGTGGATATGCCGCAGGAATGGAAAGCCGGGATTGATACGGCGCAGTTTGGCCGCCACATTTCCCAGCAGGAACAGGGAGCTTTTACCGAGTATGGTTATATCGTAAAAAGCGGCGACGAGTGGCAGAGCGTCCATGAGGGCCAGCCGGTGCCGGAGGAATACCGGGTAATGGCCTTTCCCCAGCCGGAGGTTATGCGGGACGAGATCAAGACCCGGCAGGCGGCGGTATTGACTACCGAGGCCCCGCAGCCCCAGCCGGTTATCCCCATCGACTTAAACGGAAAGAACAATGCCGAGCGCATGAAAGAGATCACTGACCGTCTGGAAGCCGGAATACAGGCCCTTTTTGAAAGTGAACAGTACAAAGCCTATCTCACGGCAATGTCCAAATTCCATAATTACAGCGTCAACAATACGCTGCTGATCGCCATGCAGAAGCCGGACGCCTCTCTGGTTGCCGGTTTTGGTAAGTGGCGGGACGACTTTGAACGCCATGTGAAAAAAGGTGAAAAAGGCATCAAGATACTGGCCCCGTCCCCCTACAAAGTGAAAAAGCAGATGGAGAAAATTGACCCGGCTACCCAAAAGCCGGTAATCGGCGCAGACGGCAAGCCCGTTACCGAGGAACGGGAAATTGAAATCCCGGCCTTTCGCGTCGTCACAGTCTTTGACGTGAGCCAGACCGAGGGCAAGGAAATCCCCGACATTACCGTGTCCGAGCTGACCGGCAGCGTAGAACAGTATCAGGATTTTTTCGCCGCGCTGGAAAAGGTGTCGCCGGTGCCGATAGCCTTTGAGAACATCGAGGGCGGCGCACACGGCTACTATCATCTGGAAGAAAAGCGGATTGCCATTGACGAGGGCATGAGTGAATTGCAAACCCTGAAAACGGCCATCCATGAGATCGCCCATGCCAAGCTCCACGCCATCGACAAGGACGCCCCAACCACTGAGCAGGCTGACCGGCCCGACCGCCGCACCCGTGAGGTGCAGGCTGAAAGCGTGGCGTATGCCGTCTGCCAGCATTACGGGCTGGACACATCGGACTATTCCTTTGGCTATGTGGCCGGTTGGAGTTCCGGGCGAGAGCTGTCCGAGCTGAAAGCCTCCCTTGAAACCATCCGTAAAGCAGCCAATGAGCTGATAACCGACATTGACGGCCATCTGGCCCAGCTTCAGCAGGAGCGCGAAGCAAAACAGGAAGCCGAACAGCCGCTGGAACAGCAAACACCAGACCAGACCGAGGCCCCGGCTCTTGACCCGGCAGCGGAGCCGGTTGTTACGGTGCTTTGGAGTGAAAGCCCCCATCTGAAAGAGGGCCAGACCATGCCGCTGCATGAGGCCGACGCCCTGTTTGCCCGTCTGGACGCGGAGTTTCAGGAGCCGGGCTATGACAAGACAAAGTTCCGCATTGATTTTACTTTCCGGGGCCAGCCGGACAATTACGAGGGGCGGCAGGATTTTGGCGACGGGGACGGTTCCCTGATACAGCACATCCAGAGCTACCATGAATACTATGCCCAGGATGAAAGCTGGAAAAATCATGTGATTGCGGAAACCGGCTTAGAGGGCTGGGAGCAGGACAAAGCAGAACGGGATATGCTGCTGGGTGAGCTTGTTCCTTATATGAAGCTGCATTGCAATCTCTCCCACATGGAACAGGAAGCCAGACGACCCCTGCTTTTCGGGGAGGAATTGACGCCGGAGCAGGCCGCCTATTTCCATGCCGTTCTTGACTATGTACAGGAGTGCCGCCCACTTCTCAATCAGGGGCAGTATCGGTTGCCGGAGCCGCCGAAGCTGTCCGATTTTGATCAGACCTTGCAGGACTACAAAGCGCAGGTGCAGGCCGAGATCGCGCAGGAGGCCGCCGCAGCCGGTATGACCGTGGAGGAATATGCGGCGGCTGGCTATGAGGCCCCGGCCCAGCCGCAGGAGGCCCAAGAGCCGCCCCAGCAGGAAGCCCCGGAACAGCCGACGAAAGAGCCTGCGGCGTCCGACTATTACTATTCCATCAATGAGGGCGCGGCCCGCCGTGCCAAGGAAATGAACAGCTTTTCCGACTACCAGCCCGGCAGCGCCACAGCCGAGTACCGGCATTATGTGGATAAAGCCTTTGCGCTGGCACAGGAACAGAAAAAGCGCGTTGATCCCATGTACCATGAGAAGATCGACAGCCTGCTTGACACCTATGCCCGGAAACTGGCCGCCAACATGAACCACGGCTATGAGATTGACGCCCGTGTTCCGTCCATTTTGATTGCCGGTGGTTCCAATTTCCCGGTACGGAAGAAAGAGAAACAGAACGCGGCCCGCGACAGCAATATGCAGGAATGGCAGTACATCCAAGGGCTGCTTGATAAAATCCGCAGCACCGGCATGGGCGGCATCCGGCAGGACGACCCGCAGGCCATTCCCAAGCTGCAAAAGAAGCTAGCCGGTCTGGAAAAGGCGCAGGAAACCATGAAAGCGGTCAACGCCTATTACCGCAAACACGGTACGCTGGACGGCTGCCCGCACCTCTCTCCTGAAAGCCTCGAAAATCTGAAAGCGGATATGGCGTCCGGCTGGCACTATGAAAAGAAGCCGTTTCAGAGCTGGGAGCTGTCCAACAACAATGCGGAAATCCGCCGCGTCCGGCAGAGGATCGAAAGCCTGACCCGCGCAAACGAAGTGGCCTATGTGGGCTGGGAATTTGACGGCGGCCATGTGGAGGCCAACCGAGATCAGGGCCGCTTGCAGGTGTTCTTTGACGGCAAGCCGGAAGCGGACGCCCGCCAGCAGTTGAAAGAGAACGGTTTCCGCTGGGCGCCGAGTGTGGGTGCATGGCAGCGGCTTTTGAACGACAATGCCTACCGTGCGTCGGACAGGATTGCTTGTATTCAGCCCCTTTCCGGCATCAAGCCCACGGAGCTGCAACGCAACAGCAGCCGGGAGCAGCGGGCGCAGATGGCACAGGATCAGACCGAGCCGGACTACTTCTACCGGGTACACGCCACCCCCAGCAGCGACAGCCGGGAAAACCTGTATATGCTGCAAGCCTACGTTCCGCAGGACAACGGCAGGGCCAAGATCGGGGATATTCTCTACGTCGGGACGCCGGAACGGTGCCGGGAGCTGATGGATCAGCTCAATACCGGGGAGCTGACGCAGGAGGCCGTCAAGGAGCTGTATGCCAAGGAGCAGGAACAGCCGGAACAGGAACCCACCCCGGAACAGGAACCGGCACCAGAGCTGAAACAAGAACCCGTGCAGGAGCCGGAAACCGCCCCGGCGCAGGAAGTTACTTCCGACGCCGAGCCGCAGGCGGCCCCCGCAAAAACCCTGACGGAGTTGCAGGAAAAGGCGCTGGAAATCGCTGACCGCTACAAAGACCTGCCCTTGCAGGCCAAGATTAATGTGATCGCGCAGACGTTTGGCTGCAAGACCGGCGAAATCCATACGTCCCCCTGTACCGGCAAATGGCGCGGCACCAGCGACATGACAATCCGTTTCGACAACGGCGCGTCCCTGTTTATCGGCAACCACCTGACGCCGAAAGCCAAGACGGTCAAGGTGCAGACGGAATGTGTCAACCGTACTTTGGTGCAGTACAACCCGGAGATCGTCAAGGCCACCAAGGAAGCGGCCCTGCCTGCGCTGTTGCAGCGGGAGGCCAAGGACAACGAGATCGCGGCCCAAAAGGGCTTGAAGCCCTACACGCTGCTCAATGTGGAGTTCAACGAGGGAGCCGACGAAAAGACCGGCGGTTATATTGGCTGGTACTATGTGACGCTGGCCGTGGACGGCAAAATCTGTACCCATCTGGAAACGGGATTGAACCATGACATTGCCAGCGGCAAGGTGAGCGACACCCCAACACGGGCTGACTACTATCCGGCAGGAGCCTTGAAAGAGGCCGATGTAGACTACGTTTTCAATAATGTGGGCTTTTCTTCTGATTCCAGCCTCTATACGGTGCCGCTGCGGGACGATGTGCGGGAACGGGCCGAAAAGACACTGGCCGAGCGCAGCGCCGCCGCGCCGGAGGCTGGCCGGGAATGGGGCTTTTATGTGATCCCCGACCTGAAAACATGGGCCACCAATGCCGAGCAGCAGACCCCGATAGAGCATTTCGCCACCTTTGAGGAAGCCAAGGCCCGGTTCGACGAGCTGCGGAGCCAGCCCTATAACAGCGAGGCCAAGGATTTGAACACCGATGGCCGCCCCTGCGCCCATCTGACGCTGGGCATGGAAAGCAAGGACGGCATGAGCGCCGTCGATATTCTCCATGTGCGGGCGGGCCAGAATTATCTTGTGGAGGACTTCACCCGCATGGAACGGCTGCGGAGTGATCCCGTGGTACTGGAAAGCCTCTCCCGTGTGGCACAGGAAATCGGCTTTGACCGGGTGCGGCCCTATGTGATGGAGAACGGCAGCTATAAGGCCATGCCGGATATGCCTTTCACCCAATGGGAAAACCCGTATTTCACCGTCGATTCCCCAGAGCAGGGCGACACCTTTACCATCTACCAGCTCAAAGGCGGGCCGGAAACACGGGACTATCGCTTTGAGCCTTACGAGCGTTTGCAGGCGGCAGGGCTGGCCGTTGACCGGCAGAATTACGATCTGGTTTACACGGCCCCGCTGGACGGCAAAACCACGCTGGAGGACATTTACCGTACATTCAACATTGACCATCCCGCCAACTTCACCGGCCACAGTCTTTCCGTTTCCGATGTTGTGGTGCTGACCCGCAGCGGCAAGGAGGAAGCCCATTACTGTGACAGCTTCGGCTTTACGCCGGTGCCGGAGTTCTTCTTGCAGCGGGAAAAACAGCTTACGCCACGGGAATTGCTCACCGGCGAGAGCATCCAGACCCCACGGGGCAGCTTCCTTGTAACCGACATGAGCCGGGAGCAGTTGGAAGCCGCAGGCTATGGTTTCCACCACCAATCCGAGGACGGCAAGTATCTTATCATGGGCAACGGCACGGACGCCTTTGCCATCCCCGCCCAGCAGGAAAGCCCCATCAAGGCCGCTGAAATGACAACCGAGCAGAACTACAACATGATCGACGGCGTTCTGAATAACGCCCCGACCATGAGTGAGCTGGAAGCCAAGGCCAAAGCCGGGGAACAGATTTCCTTGTTCGACGTGGCCGAGGCAGCCAAGGCGAAGGCCCAAAAGCCCAAGCAGCCCCAGCGCCCGGCGCAGAAACAGAAAAAACCGTCCATCCGGGCGCAGCTCAAAGCCGCCAAGGAGGAACAGCAGAAGAAACCGCCGCAGCGGGAAAAAGCACAGGAATTGGAGGTGTGACGCCATGAACAGGTTTGAGAATGTGGATGTTCTGGCCGCGCTGGATCAGCTCATGCGGCAGAACACCGCCTTTTATCAAAGCGATTTTGAGATCGACAAGGAGATCATCGGGCGGGCCGCTACCAGCGACAAGGCCGAGGACAAGACGCTTTTGTGGATGTCCCGCCCGTCCGGGACACATTGTTTTCGGGAAAGTGATGTGTACCTGCAAGGCACCCGGCAGCACAACACATGGAAGTTTTACGGAGAGCAGACCCGTGACCGGGTGCTGGCATACGCCGTGGAGCTGACCGGCAATGTGCGGGGCGTCATTCGCGGCAATCTCTATGAGCTGGACTATCCCCAGCACTTCCGGCACGTTGCAGCCGAGGCGGTAGAGGCCGACAACATCATCCTGCACTATGAAAAGGGCGATCGAGAGCAGCCCGCCGGTCTGTACTTCGACGGGCGGCCCGATCCCAAGCTGGGGGCGTTCCTGCGGTATGAGGCCAAGCCCAATGAGCCGGAACACCTGCGAGAGCTGTTGCGGCAGGAACAGAAAGGCCGGGCGCAGCTTGCGCCCGGCGACTTTAAGGCCCACATCACGGCGCTGCATGACGGCATGATTTTGGCCGAGGCGCAGCGGATCGTGGCCGGGCTGAAAGATCTGTCCGCCCCCAACAGCCCCAACAAAACGCATTTCATGGTGGAGCTGTCCCCGTACTTCGTCCAGATTGCGTCCAGCAAGGACACCGACCGGCTGTTTTCTATGCTGCCCTATAAATCCCTGTGCTTTACCGGCATGAAAGACCGGCACGGCCTGTATGCGGTGATCGGCAAGGACGAGAACCGGGACAAGGAAGTGCGGAGGCCCCGCGCTTCCATCCGCAGGCAGCTATCCGAAACCAAACAGGCCCAAGCCCCGAAAAAGGCCCCGGCCAGAACCAAGAAAAACGAATTGGAGGTATGACAATGGTACCGTTTACCGTAGAGGAAGAAAACCTGATCTGTATGTATCACAAGAGCGACCGGCGCAGAACGGCGGCCAACATTCGGGCCGCCCTGCCGGACATGGACGAGGACATGGCGGCGCTGGCCCGCCAGACCGCCGACAAGCTGGACGCCATGCACGACGCCGACTTTGAGGCGCGGCAGTTCCATTTCACGGACGAGTGATCCAAGTATAGCAAAGCGCCGGGCGCGGTGGCTGTATGGCCTCTGCGTCCGGCGCTTTTTAGTATATTACACTGTATTGTTCATATAATATTGACTTTATACTTCATAATTTGTATAATTTTACCATAAAGCATAAGGGGATTGCGCGATTGAAATGAATGAAAGAGGTGATTCCATTGGGATGATAGTTTGATGGCATTTTCTATTTACGATACCTAATAAGGAGGAATGACTGTATGTTGAAAAAACACTTAAAGAAAATTGTGAGTTTGGTGCTTGTCACCATGATGGCCATAGGAATGTCGATTACTGCTATTGCGGCTGAACCCTACCAGAATGAGTTGGAAGCCGTCATGGATACCTCTCCCGCTGATTCCGGGCAAGTCACTCATTACGATACGACCACGGGTGAAATGCTTGTTGAGGATGGTGAACTTCTTACTTTCGACGAAGTTGCCATCCCTGTTCCTAAAGGATCTGCTGATACTCCCAGTGAGCGAGGAATTGAAATTTATCTTGTCCGTGCTGGAATTAAAAAAACCAGTGGTGGCGAATTTACTTGGTATTTTAATGTTGATTGCCCAACCTCTCCTTTTGTGAAACCAAATATTAAATTGACAGCTCAATTAAAGGGGAGTTTTACAACATTATCCGGCTCTTACTCAAATGTTGGGGGTTCTGTTTACCATACATATACATCCAACAGTGAGTATGGCGTAGATTACACATGGACAGTTCCTGCAAAAACAGGGTATTATTATGTTGCCTACACTATTACGGACTATGATAATGCTACTTCTGGAAGTGGCGTAACAACAACTGCACTTTCTAATAGAACAGGACACGCTTGGAATTTTAATTTTTCTGATTCTGTAAGCGGGAAAAGCCTACCCATGCCGCCTGCTAACTATGCCAAAGGTGCAACAACTACTCGTCCGTCTAATTTAGCTGATACCTACTATAATACTTACACCGCCAATACGGGCGTTACCTTAAATCGCAGTTTATACGATGTTCACCATATTCGCCCGCTTGCATACGGCGGAAGTAATGCGTATAGCAATCTGATTCATCTTCCAAAAGCAACACATACACAGGTAACAAGTTGGTGGGCTGGTTATTAACGGCATCCTTTTCAAAGAAATCTCACAAAAATCAAAAGTTTAATTAGTCAACAAAAAAGTTGCAGAAGAACACTGTTGAAAGTGTCCTCTGCAACTTTTTTAGATATTCTCTTGCCGTGTTAAACCAGTTATATTATAAAATTCATCTGTAAACTTTATCTCTTTATACGGAAAATCCTTTTGGAGTTTTTTGATATAATCAAATGGATTTTCTATCGGTTCAACCTCTAAATTAGAGGAAATATTTTGAAGTATGCTTTGCACTGGCTCACTACTTGTATATCTAACTTCATCAGGATCATTCATAAAGTTTTCAAAAGCATCTTTATCCATCCACACTACTTGTTGAATTGCATTTGTTGTTTTCAGAGAAAGAAGCAACCTTAAAAAATCTGTAAAATCTTTAGCAAGTGGATAAACATAATAATTACAGCACGTTTCTGGATTTACGCAAAAAACAATCTCCTTAAATCCCTTGATAAAGCAATAATGTATTCCATTATCCCACCCAATAATTTGGGCTCCAATCGGCGTACAAAAAAATGGTTCTCTCAATTCGATTGATAGACCTATGGGCGAGGTGTCTAAATTTAATTTCTTGAACTTATCAAATATATTCTCCATAATCAGCTCTCCACATCAAAAATCCTATTTTGTAATCGTACCTTTCATTTTCCTTTCTGTCCATTAAAAAACACAACCAAGGCCCCCGCTACGGCAACGGCTACAATCACACCGAGATCAGTAGATCCATTAAGGAAATCATTTCCTATTGCCATGAATACAACTCCTACAATAAGGGTAACTATCAATGTTATAATTGATTTGAGCATAGTATATTTTTCCCTTTCTTTTAACTTGTAGATACACACTTGATATTCTTTTCTTAGTATATCATCAATGTGGTTTTAGAGCAATACAATATGAAATATAAAGTGTAAGAGTGATCTAAGCATCGCAAAGCGCCGGGCGCGGGGGCTGTGTGCCTCTGCGTCCGGCGTTCTTTTTCTTTATGCCTGCCCCATCGGGAAGTGTGGCAGTTCTTCCAGCAGTTTCAGAATAAGGTGCTGCTTCATATCTTCGTCAACGGCCAGCACGTCGATCATAGGGGTGTAGTGTTGGATCACCTTTTCTTTGGCCCACTTCTCACCGGCGACGGCGGCCTTGATGGTATCAATGTCCAGCAACATTTCCTGTTCGGCCATCGTGTCAACTCCTGTCGTTTTTTGTCTTATTCCAGCATACCACAGAACCGGCAGGAAAACCAGCGGCGGAAAGATTTTCCTACGCATTTAGAACAGCGTTTCGGCGGGTATATGATAAATCCTCCCACCACCTCACCGACCATGCCGGAAAAGCCCCGGAATACCGGGCGTTTTAAGGCCCTAAATGCGTAGACTGCCAGTATCTTTTCCGCTGACGTATTCGTTTTGCGTATGCCGCAAGATTTCCGAAAAAATTCCGAAATCGTTTAAACATATTGTCAGATTAGAATGTGAGATGTAAAATCACTTTGACAACTGAATAAAGATGTCTTCGGGGCAGGGTGTAATTCCCGATTGGCGGTAAAGTCCGCAAGCGTTTGACGCATGATTTGGTGCAATTCCAAAACCAACAGTATAGTCTGGATAGGAGAAGATAAAGAAATTGTTCGATATTTTTATCGCTGGTTCTTTTACTTTATCAAAATAGGCGCTTGAAAGGCATCACCTTTCAGGTGCCAATTTTTTTCGGAGGAAACGAAATGAATAAAGTAAAAAATATCACAACGCTTGCAATGTTGAGCGCAATCGCTTATGTCGCTATGGTGGTGGGCCGTGTCCCGGTTGTCCTGTTCTTAAAGTATGACCCCAAAGATGTTATCATCACATTAGGCGGTTTGATATGGGGGCCGCTGACATCTTGTATTGTTTCCGTTATTGTGTCTGTAATTGAAATGTTGTCAGTTAGTGAGACAGGCATTTTGGGGTGTATTATGAATATTATTTCCACCTGTTCTTTTGCTTGCACAGCAGCAATCATTTATAAGAAAAAACACACTCTTTCCGGCGCAGTAATGGGTTTAGTGGTTGGTAGTCTGACAATGATTTGTGTTATGCTGTTATGGAATTATCTTATCACACCTCTTTATATGGGTTATCCGCGTGAAGCGGTTGTTCAATTATTGCTTCCAGCCTTTCTGCCTTTCAACGCATTAAAGGCGGGGCTTAATGCAGGGTTTACATTTTTGCTTTATAAGCCTGTAATAACATCATTAAGAAAAAGCGGATATATCGTTACTACATCAAATAAGACTAAAGGGAGGCCATCGGGGCTTATCCTGTTGGCAATCGCAATTATTGTTACCTGTGTTTTGTTGATTTTATCTATGAACGAAATAATTTGAGGAACTTCTATGAACAGAAAACCTATCTACACATCTTTTGGTATAGTCATTCATGGCCGAGGAATTGGTAAGCTGGTTGGAACCCCAACAGCCAATTTGAAAGTTGAAAATGAAAAGCAACTGCCAGAGAACGGTGTGTATATCACACGCATTTTTCTGGACAATCAAATTTATTATGGAATTACACATATTGGAACACGCCCCACGGTGGATAACGATACAGATATATCGGTAGAAACTCATATTTTGAATTTTAGCCGTGATTTGTATGGTAGTAAAATTGAAATACAATTATTTGAAAAACTTCGTAACCCCATGAAATTTGACAATTTATCACTGCTATTGGAGCAGATCAGATTAGACTGCCTCTCTGTGCAGGAATTTTGGGGAATAGACTATTCTTCCTCCCGGCTTACCATAGACATCAAAAAGCATCTTGTTAAGGTAGATGGGAAAGAAGTATTTTTGTCTACAAAAGAGTTTGATGTTTTGTATATGTTATACTCCAATCCAGAAGTTACATTTACAAAAGAAGAAATATATCAGGCCGTGTGGCATGAACCGTCAAATGGATACTGCCATGCGGTAGAAAACACAGTATTTCAAATCAGGAAAAAGACTGCCACCATTGTAAAGGGACTGACATTCATAAAAACCGTAGCCGGGTATGGCTACAAATACAATCCGGTAGGGACGAAGTAAAGTCGCCTTTGCCGGATTGTATTTTCAATATCGCTATTAGGCATCAATTCTTATGGATTTCCAATATCTTTTCCGCTGTCGTTCTGCCTCTTTGCGGCGGCGCATCCGTTTGGCACAGGATGGACAGTATTTGGCCCGGTTGGACTTCGGCATAAATGCAGCGCCGCACTCGGAGCAGGGTTTCACCTCGTCCCGGTCTTTGGTGATCTCGGCACACAGGGTCGCATCCAGCGGGAGAACAGCGGCACGAAACCACCGGCACAGCAGCGAATAGGAAATGCTCTGGACGCACACACATTCCTCGCCGTCGTCCAGCAAGAGGCAGTTTCCGTCACAGTAGTTGCAGCACTCATGCGTCAGCTTCCGGGCCTTGCGATATTGAGGGTAATTCATTCTCGGTATGCTCATAGCTCTTGTGTCCACTCCTTTCCCAGCGTCACCCGCAAAATGCCGTCCACATTCTGCTTGATGATGCCGTATTCCTGCATCTGCTTTTTCGCTTCGCCGTACCGTTCATACAGCCGTTCTTTTTCCTCGGCCAGCCGCTTGTAACCAGCTTTCAGGGCATAAAGATCAGGGAGTTTTTTCACGCCCTGTTCCTTTAGGGTCTTTGCCGCAGCTTCATATAAAATCAACGTGCTTTCATGCTCACGCCGGAATTTGCCCTTGTCCGCTGCCTTGCGATATTCCAGCGCCACGGGCCGGAGCTGCTTGTAGGTGGTGACGTTCTTTATCAGCACCGCCATATCTGCAAGCCGATGTTCCGCAGCTTTCAGGGCAGCGGCGGCCTCGTCGCTGGCGGCGGTGATCTCGGCCACCTTGCTTTCCAAATCCGGGTAAGTGTCTATCCCATGTTCTGTCAGGAAGTTCAGTGTCATTGCGGCCTGCTTCAAGTTGTGGAGCTTCGCCCACTTCTCATAACCCGCCGATTGCTGGGCCTTGATGCTGTTTTCCAGATCAATCCGCAGAGAAATTCCCTTACGCTCTTTGGGCACTCTGGTGATAACGCAGCCTTTGATACGCTCTTTAATAGCTTCCTCGGTGTAGGCTTCCCCCAGCGTCTTACAGCGGGTAAAGCGTTCCTGTCCGGGAGCGCGGAACGAAATAAATTTGCCCGGTTTGAGCTCATAGCCCTGCGCCTGCATGAGCCGCAGGAAATCGTCAAAGCCTTTGGCCTGCGGGATGGCAGCATCAATGGTAACTTTGAGTTTCGCTTTCCAGCTCGTCCCTTTCCGCTGGGCGTCCCACTCGGCGTAGCTTTTGCCCTTACTCAGTCCGGGCTTTACCACGGACAATCCGTTTTCCTTACACAGCCTGTCGCTGGTACGCCGGATATAGGCATAGCTCTGTTTATTGGAAATGTACTTGCGCTGATTCACCATATCCACCGCACAGAAAATGATGTGATTATGGACATGGCCCTTATCAATATGAGTAGTCAGCACATAGGGATATTTCCCTTGCAGCACTTCATCGGCAAGCTGCCTCCCGATCTCATGGGCCTGTTCCGGCGTGGCCTCGCCGGGAGCAAAGGACTGTATCAGATGGTGGGCCAGATTGTTGCCCTTTTGGTACGCCTGCGCCAGCAGCATTTCAAATTCAATGTCTGCTGTTTCATAGGAACAGGCAAAGGAGGACACCAGCAGCTTGTCGTCGGTCTTGTCAGGGTTTTCGATGTAGTCCAGGGCTTTTTTCAGCGTTGACTTGATAGGATGTATCTTTGTAACTGCCATATCTGCGCCAACGCCCCCTTTATATCTTCGATGTCCTGCGCGTACACCGGCCCCATGCTGTTCAGCCGCTTTGCAATCTGATTGACGTTGACGCCGATTTTCTGTATCTCGGCGGTCTGCGCCCGGATGTTGGTGGTGTCCAAGTTGACGATATAGCCGTCAATGAGCATCTTCCGGGCATAAGCTGAAAAGTTTTTCGTGTGCAGCAGCGACATTTTCTGTTCAATCAGCTCCCGTTCCTCCGGCGTCACGGGAACGCGCAGCACAATCTTTCTGGTTCTGTTTACCATGCTTCACCGTCCTTTCCATTCAAGGGGTTTGGGGACTTCCCCAACAAGCAAAACGGACGAGGCCCGACGGGGGCGGGGACAGGCCGTTTTTCGGGAGTGTGGCTACACTCCCTATGCTTGCTACGTTACTGTTTCTCCGCTAACAAGACGTTCCCAAACGCCAAAACTACCCGCAAAATAGACCTCTGGACAGAAAAAAGTGCAAAAAAAGAGGGCGCTTGCGCGTCCCCATAAAAAGAAAACAGAGGATGTTTTTACTCACCCTCCGTTTCTTCGTTTGGCTGTTTGATTTTCAAGGCCCCGTCAATGGCACCCTCCACGATTGGTAGATACTGCTCCGGGCAAAGTTTCAGCTTGTGGCTGACACGTTTCCGATCTTCACTTTCCTCCCGCATGACTTCTGGATTGAAGTAGTGTTCCACGGGCAGGCCGCAAATCTTGATAAGCTGTATCACGACGGGCAGGCTGGGAATCGTCCCCTCATTCTCAATATTGGCGAGATACCGGGATTCGATGTTTACCTTTTCCGCCAAGTCTTTTCGTGTGAGATGTTTTGCTTTCCGCGCTTCCTTTACGTCTGCGCCGAAAGTTTCAAAACCGGGGCAATCTTCAACTTTTGCCATATTGCATCACCCACATACATTGTATATTTCATAGTCTGCTCATGGAATGTTGCTATATGCGGATAGCTTAAACTTTATAATTCATATTTTGTTTGTTGTATTCTTCGAGCAAAGGAATTATAATGTAGCCTGTGGAGGTATGTGGTATGGAATATATGACATTGAAAGAAGCAAGTGAAAAATGGGGTGTGACCCCACGATGGATAAACTATTACTGCACTGCGGGCCGCATCCCCGGTGCTATGAAAGTGGCAACAATCTGGTTAATCCCGAATGATACGGAGAAACCCGCAGATGGACGGAGAAAAGAAAATAAATCACGGTGATATTTCTGTGACATTTTCATGATACCCTATTCAGCGAAAGGATGTGATTATATGAAGTTATTAGTGGTTGAGGATGACCGACTTTTGAATAATACTCTGTGTTACAATCTGTCTACTGCGGGGTATACCGTGGATTCAGCTATGACAAAAGTTGCGGCAACCCACTTATGCGAAAAGCAAGACTACGATTTGATTGTTCTTGATATTAACTTGCCAGACGGAAACGGTTTTGATTTTTGTAAAGAAGTCAAAGAACGCCGTCTCGATACAGCAATCATTTTTCTTACTGCGAATGATATGGAAAGCGATATGCTCCGCGGGTTTGAACTTGGGGCTGACGATTATGTAACAAAGCCTTTTCCTATGAGCGTATTTCAAAAGAAAGTGGCAGCCCTTATCACTCGTATTCAAAAGCAGACAGGCGGGGATTGCTATTCGGACGGAAACTTGCTTATCAATTTTTCCGAAACGACCGCTACTCTTGCCGGGGAGCCGGTTACTTTTACCGCTATGGAATACCGTTTGTTACGTGTGTTTGTAAAAAATCCAAATATAGTTTTAACAAGGCAGGTTCTTCTTGAAAAGCTGTGGGACATTGATGGAAACTTTGTAGATGAACACGCCCTGACAGCCGCAGTCAGCCGGGTACGAAATAAGATCGAGGCGGGCGGTCAGCAGTACATTAAAACTGTTTATGGCATGGGTTATATGTGGATAGGAGGGCTTCAAAAATGAGCGCAAAGAAGCTGTCTGTCAACAAAGCCTGTTTGTTCTTAGGGCTGATACTTTTACTTGCCGTTTTAGCGACTATCATCATTCTATATGATTTGACGCATAGCATATCCGCAATATTATGCTGCCTGTTCTTCTGTGCATTTGTTTTGTTCTGTGTGGGTTGTTTTGTTGCGCTGGTTCGGCGCAAGCTGACTTTATTTTCCGATCTCTTTTGCAGGACGCTTGACGATATGCTGTCTGGGAATATAGAGCCTCTGCAAATGGCCGAAGAAGAAAGCCTGTTCTATAAAATCAATTACCGGCTGGGGCGGCTCTATGAAGTAATGAATGAGAATCGCCGCAATGTTGCTAAGGAACGGGCCGACCTGCAAGAGTTGGTTTCAGATATTTCCCATCAGGTGAAAACGCCGATTGCCAATCTAAAAATGATAAATAGCACGCTCATGGATCAGGAAGTTCCGCCACACAAGCAGAAAGAATTTTTATCAGCTTCCGCAAGTCAGCTTGATAAGCTGGATTTTCTCATGCAGGCTATGATTAAGACTTCCCGACTGGAAACCGGCGTCATTTCTCTGGATAAGAAAAAGCAGACAGTCTATGATACCCTCGCGTCAGCATTGGGTGGCATTTTGCTAAACGCAGAAAAGAAGAAAATTGATGTTTCGGTAAACTGCCCGGAGCATCTGGAAGTTCCTCATGATAGAAAATGGACGAGCGAAGCGTTGTTCAATATTTTGGATAATGCGGTAAAATACACACCGGAAAATGGAAAAATTACTGTGACGGTGGAGTGTTGGGAGTTGTATCTCAAAATCAGCATTGCCGACACTGGAAAGGGCATCCCGGAAAAACATCAAGGCGCGATCTTCAAGCGGTTTTATCGGGAGGACGATGTTCACGATATAGAAGGAATCGGCATTGGGCTGTATCTGGCTCGTGAGATCATTACCATGCAGGGGGGATATATCAAAGTGATTTCTACTCCGGGAATTGGTTCCTGCTTCATGATATTTCTGCTCCGTGATTGATAAAACAGTGAAATGTCACAGGATAGTGAGATTTCAAGGGAAAAAAATATCCTGCGGTGACATTTCTGTGAGGTTTGGTCTTTAAGATAGAGCCATCACAAAGAAAGGATGGTGTTCTATATGAGCATATTACAAACAACCGATTTGAAAAAATATTATGGCACAGAGCCGAACATCACAAAAGCGTTGGATGGCGTGACCCTTTCGATTGAGGATGGAGAATTTGTTGCCATTGTTGGTACTTCCGGAAGCGGCAAGTCTACACTACTGAATATGATGGGTGGTTTGGACACGCCAACTTCCGGCAGTATCAAAGTGAAAGGAAAAGAACTATCCAAATTCAACGACGAACAACTTACGATCTTCCGCAGGCGCAACATTGGTTTTATCTTCCAGAATTACAATCTTGTCCCCGTCCTGAATGTCTACGAAAACATTGTCCTGCCGGTGGAGCTGGACGGTGACACCGTGGACAAGCGATTTATGAAAGAAGTTGTAAAACTGCTGGCTCTTGATGAAAAGCTCAACAGTATGCCCAACAACCTTTCCGGCGGTCAGCAGCAGCGTGTTGCGATTGCCCGCGCTCTTATTTCCAAACCTGCCATTGTTCTTGCGGATGAACCCACTGGCAATCTTGATAGCCGAACAAGCAGTGACGTGTTGGGCCTTTTGAAAGTCACTAGCCAAAAATTCCATCAGACCATTGTAATGATAACCCATAATAATGAGATCGCCCAGCTTGCCGACCGCATTATCCGCATTGAGGACGGCAGAATTTCCGAGTAAAGGGGGCGAAAATATGACTGACATTTTATTTGGAAACAACAACAGACCTGTCCTGAAACTTCTGGCAAAGCGTTCACTGAAAGCACAGAAGAATACGATTGCTGTCTTAGCAATCATGCTTGCCACACTTTTGTTTACCAGTCTGTCCACGATTGCGATTAGTTTGCAGACTGCCATGCAGGAAAGTAACATGAGGACAATCGGCACTTCTGCTCATGTAGGTATTAAGCGGGTATCGTGGGATGAATACGAACTTCTGTCAGCCGATGCAGGAGTGAAAGACATCGGCTATTCTGTCATTATTGGTAATGCTGTGGGGGATAGTTTTAATAAAACACCTACGGAACTGCGCTATGGTGATGCTGCATATGCAGATATAACATTCAATGTTCCTGATACTGGGCGGCTGCCAGAGCTGAAAAATGAGATTGCCACAAGCCGTATTGTCCTGGCGGCAATGGGGCTGCCGGACAAAATCGGCACACAAATGGAACTTACATTTGTGACCGATACAGACACCTTTACCGATACCTTTACCTTGTGCGGTATTTGGGATGGTGACACAGTGGCCTACCGCCAAACAATGTTGCTGTCCAAAGAATACACGGAGCAGGTGGCTCCTATTATTCGAGGGGAAACAGACGGAGCCACGCCCCCAGTAGGAACAGGCTATATTGACACTGTTATGATGATGCCTTCGGAATGGGATATTGAGAAACAGGCATTGGAAGTGACTTCACAATATGGTCTGGATGAACGGGTGAGTATCAATGACGCCTATGGGACAGCGACGGTCAGCCCATCTACTATACTGCCCCTTGTGGCTGGAATCTTGGTTATTTTTATTGCAGGCTATCTCCTGATTTACAATGTGTTTTACATTTCAATCGCACAGGACATTCGGTTTTATGGGATGTTGAAAACACTGGGAACAACCGCAAGGCAGATCAGGAAAATCGTTTACAAAAAAGCAATTAAGCTGTCCCTCGTTGGGATTCCCTTGGGCTTGCTGCTGGGATGGCCCATCGGTCGTTTGCTACTTCCCTTTATCGTGAATATGCTGACGGACGATATGCGGGTAGTTACTACTGTAAACCCGATCATCTTTTTGATTGCAATCATCTTTTCGCTGATTACTGTTTTCATTAGCTGCAAAAAGCCGGCCGCGCTGGCGGCGAAAGTTTCCCCAATGGAGGCGCTTCACTATGTAGAGCAGGCTCCAGCGAAAAGGAAACAGCGGCGTAGCAGACATATCAGCACGACCATGATGGCAAAAAACAATCTCGGACGAAATAAGAAAAAGGTAATCATCGTCACCTTGTCGTTTGCGTTGAGTATCGTTCTTTTGAACAGCGTTTACACTTATGTGACCTCGTTTGACTTTGACAAATTTGTCGCCGATTTCAGTTTGACAGATTTTACTGTCGCTGATACTACGGTTATCAACAGTTACGCCCCGTTTAATACGGCGAATGTAAGTCGGGATTTCATCAGTCAGGCGGAAAGTCTGAATGGTCTTGAAGATATAGGAAGTGTCTACCTGTGGACTTCCAAACAGTCCCTCTCCGAAAACGACCTTGCCCGTTTACAGGAACTTGCCGTTTCTTCCGATGCCGTTGCAAAAGAACTGGGCAATTATATGGTGCGGCAGGAACACGGTGTTAATGTGTACGGTCTGGACGATTTTCCGGCAGGATATATACAGGTTTTGGACGGTGAACTGAACACGGAAAAATGGAGATCAGGAGCAGGCGTATATGTTACACCTATGCAGATGATGGGTGACGGTTCCCTCTATCTATACCAGCCAGGAGATCAGATCAGTGTTCCCCAACTTGACGGAACAAGCAAGGCTTATGAAGTGCTTGCTGTGGTGAATATTCCAAAGGCACTGGAAACTCCTTTGAAAGTGGATATGGGGTTGGATTACATTTTTCCAACAAGTGAATTGCTGGGGAATATGGTAGCTGCCGATCAACCAGCCATGAAAACGATATTCAATGTAGATGATGAAAACCGGCTTGCCGCTGAAAACTGGCTGAAAAACTATACCGCAAACACCGACACTGCACTGGACTATCTTTCTAAAGTTGTTCTGCGGCAGTCTTTTGACGGCATGATAAATATGTACCGTCTTGTGGGCGGTGTACTTTGTGCAATACTGGCGCTTATCGGCATCCTGAACTTCATTAACTCCATGACGACTTCCATCCTTTCTCGGCATAAAGAAATTGCCATGCTGCAATCAGTAGGCATGACAGGCCAGCAGGTCAAACAAATGTTGATCTATGAGGGAATCGGCTATTCCGCTTTGGGACTTTTTTGCTCTCTGATCCTCTCCATTGTCGGGAGCTTGACTGTGGTTCGGATGATGGGGGCAGAATTAAGCTATTTTACATGGCATTTTACCCTGCTCCCCGTTATCCTCTGCATTATCCCGTTGATTCTCATTACAGCTTTTGTGCCGATTGTTTGCTACAACAAAATGGCGCAGAAAACGGTGGTGGAACGGCTACGCATCGCTGAATAAGAATATACAGACATAAACGGCCATCCGACAGGGTGGCCGTTTTCAAATGTCACAGAATTGTGAGGTTTCAGCCGGTAAAAAGTGCCCTGTGGTGACATTTCTGTGAGGTTTCCTCTTTATGATGATTTTGTTAGAAAAAACACTCCGTAAACAGCGAGTGCTATAAAAAGGAGGTAATCTTTTGGACTATGTTCTCAAAGCAGAGGCTTTGACAAAGATTTATGGACACCATAAGGCATTAGACAATTTTTCCATGCACATTCCCAAAGGCTCAATCTATGGACTGGTAGGAAAAAACGGGGCTGGCAAAACGACCTTGCTTCGGCTGATCTGCGGCCTGCAAGAGGCCACCTCCGGGGACTATACTTTGTGCGGTATCAGCAGTCGAAAACATGAAATCCTCAATGCCAGAAAAGAAATGGGTGCGGTCATTGAAACACCGGCGATTTATCTTGATATGTCGGCAACTGGCAACCTAAAGGAGCAGTACCGTATTTTGGGGATACGATCTTTTGATACCATTCCGCAGCTCTTGAAGATGGTCGGCTTGGAAAATACCGGCAGGAAAAAGGCGAGGAATTTTAGCCTTGGAATGAGGCAGCGGTTGGGAATTGCGATTGCCCTTGTGGGGAATCCCCGTTTTTTGGTGCTGGATGAACCGATCAACGGACTTGACCCGCAGGGCATTATTGAAATGCGGCAGCTTCTTCTGAACCTTAATCAGCAATATGGTATGACAATTCTGGTGTCCAGCCATATCCTTGATGAATTATCCCGGCTCGCTACCCACTACGGTTTTATCGACAACGGGAAAATGATAAAGGAAATCAGTGCAAGTGATTTGGAAAATTCGTTCCGCAAATCTGTCCGCATTGAAGTGACGGACGGAAAAGCTCTTGCCGCTGTACTGGAACAAGCGGGCCAGCCTTATAAAATGCTTTCTCCCAATGTGGCAGAGGTTTTTAACAAGGTAAATATTTCCCGCCTGACCGCCGCCCTTGAAAAGTACCAGTGCGAGGTACTTTCCATACAGGAGCGGGAAGAAAATCTGGAAAACTATTATGTTGATTTAATCGGAGGTATTGGCCATGAGTAGACTGTTTACATCGACGTTTTTTCGTATGCTGAAAAAAATCGTGTTTTGGATTCTGCTGATCTGTATGTTTATCTACGGTGTATATAGCGCATCAAATTTTGCTTCGGAGGCCAGTGCGGGCTTTGCGATTGATGGCTGCGTGTTTGATTTTGTTCCATTCATGGGCCTTGTAGCAGCAATTTTTATAAGCCTGTTTGTCGGTTCTGAATACAGTGACGGAACGATTCGGAATAAGCTGGTGGTCGGACATTCCCGGATGCAGATTTACTTGGCAAACCTTATTGCATGTGCGTTTGCCTGCGTATTGATCTCTCTGGCCTATATTGCGGGTATCATTATGGTGAATAACTCCAAAGGCGGTGAACTGCTGGCCGAAACGAATGTCATTGCTATGTGCCTGATAAGCAGCCTTTTCGTTTCCGTAGCCTTTGCAAGCATTATGACGATGCTGGCTATGTTAAATACCAACAAGGCGGGAAATGTGGTTGTAAGCATGATCTTGGCCTTGGTATTACTTGTGTCCAGCTCTTATATCTATCAAAGACTTGGTGAGCCGGAAATGTACGATAACTATGTGAGTGTCAATGAGGTGGGTATTCCCACACAAGTTGAACAAAGTCCGAACCCCCTGTATATTGACGGAACGCCGAGGGCTATTCTTGAAGTCGTCAACGATCTGCTCCCCTCTGGACAGGCCATGCAGCTTGCAGATGCTTTTGATTCAGAGGGAGTAGCGAACAAGGACATAGAAAGTGTTCCTTATCAGTGGTTGGGCTATTCGTTACTGGTAATCGTCCTAACGTCCGGGACGGGGATTGTCCTGTTTAAGAAAAAGGAAATCCGATGACATAAAAACAACAAATTTTGAAATATCATGGGTTTGTGACATTTCAGCTTGTTATTTGGTCGAAATAGCGTTTAACGGTGACAATTTGGTGAGGATTTCCGATTAGAATTAAGAAAATAAAAGAAACTTGTTGCCGGACGACGGCAAAAGAAAAAAAGCCGTCGTACAGCAACCATATTGTTACGCACATTATTCTCAATCGGCGGCTTTGAATTTCAGAGCCGCCGTTTCTTTTTTCTGTTACACTCTGAGACGACCCCGACATTCTGAAAAGCACGGCGGCCCATAGGAGGATACCGCCGTGTCACTTTTATTTTTGCACAATTCGCATGATCTACATCAGCTAAAAAAAGCATAGCTCCCCCTCTAGGTCAGACCGGCCATATATATGAACTATACAATGTAAACTATAATCGTATTGAAACATATCTGCGCCCAGCAGGTCATTTGCGACCTGCCGGGCGTTTTTTGTCGCTTTTTTCGGCCCGAACAAACCCGAAAAAACTTTTTCAAAACATTTCGAAAAGGAGACGTTTAGCGGGTAGCAAAGGGCCTGTCTGGTGTCATGTTGGCGGAAAGGGACAGAACCACCACATCCCCCACAGAAAGGGGGTGAGAAGATGGAAGCTATCCCCCGCGACTATGGCGAACAGTGCCGGTTTGATGCTTTCTGCAAGACCGTACTGCGAAATGAGGCCCGAAACTACCACCGGGATATGAAACGCCAGCGCGACCGTGAAACGTCGTTCAGCGTTCTCCCGCAGGCAGAATTGGACAAGCTCTACACCGTAGATCATTACCCCAGCGACGATTTTGTGTTTTCGTCGCATGGCTATGATTTACATATCGACAACGAGCTTGTGGCCGCCGCATTTGCCAAGCTGTCCCAGCAGGCGCAGAGCATTTTGATTTTGCACTGTGTTTTGGAACTGGCGGACGGCGAGATCGGCGCACTCATGGGAATGTCCAGAAGTGCCGTCCAGCGGCACAGGACTAAAACGCTGAAAGAGCTGCGAACAAAATTGATGGCGTTGATGCCGGAGGGAGGTTAGACGCGGATGAAAAATCCCAACTACAAAAGCATTGAGCTTTTGCCCCTTTCGGTGATCAAGGCCGCCCGCGCCGGTGATGCCGAGGCCGTGGAACGAGTATTGCGGTACTACGAGGGTTACATCAACAAGTTATGTACCCGGACGCTTTACGACGAATACGGCCAGCCTCATGTGTGCGTAGACGAGTACATGAAGCGCCGTCTGGAAATCAAGCTCATTTCTTCCATCGTCACAATACCGTGACGAACCGGCCCCCGGAGGCTGAAACAGCTTAACCCTTTCCCTGTTTCTTTCCTCTGCTGCGGGCTGTTGGCAGCACCTTGAAAAAGAAAGCCCGATGGGAGGCCACCGGCGCAGTATAGGGCGACGGACACATTCTGTATGTTCCGCGTCGGTGGATGCGCCATGACCTCGTATCCTTTGAGTGAGCGAGAACCATCTACACCGAGAGTTGGCAGCTCGTAAGCAGCGGCACATACGCTAACGATACTCCCGCGTTGAACACCCACACAGCATTGCGCGGCGCACCCACAAGCATGGGCCGAGGTGAAATTCCTGTGGAGCTGATGCCATCAGCCGTCCGATTTATGCCCATCTCCCCTATTCTGTAATAATATTGAACAAGCAGTATCGCATACGCTGTTTTGAAAGGGGCGATGTCGATGCAAGAACAAAATTCTACACAGCCGGTTCAGCAGACGTGTCAAAGTGTTTTCAAAAGCGGCGAAAGCACAACGACAAAAAATCAATTCACGCGCAAGTGGATTGAACTGATTAACCAGCTTGAAAAAAATAAAAGGATAGCCGCCGAAAATCGGTAATGACAAGCTATTAACTTACATGGTATAATTCATGTATGTGAATAGCTTGTTTCTATCTCTACGGAGATGTGAATATGAAAGTAGCTATTTATTGCCGCTTATCCGAAGAAGATCGGAACAAGCAATTTGAAACCGACGACAGCAACAGCATCCAGAACCAGAAAGCCATGCTGCTGCAATATGCTATGGAACAGGGGTGGGAAGTATATAACATTTACAGTGACGATGATTACACAGGTTCCGACCGCAGACGCCCGGAATTTAACCGTCTGTTAGCAGACGCGGAGGCCCGCCGATTTAACATTGTCCTCTGCAAAACGCAATCCCGTTTTACCCGTGAATTGGAATTGGTTGAAAAATACATACACGGCCTTTTTCCGATTTGGGGCATCCGATTTGTCAGCATCGTAGACAATGCCGATACTGCCAATAAGGGAAACAAAAAGTCCCGCCAGATCAACGGCCTTGTAAACGAGTGGTACTTAGAGGATATGTCTGATAATATCCGAAGTGTTCTCACCAACCGCCGACAGAACGGTTTTCACATCGGTGCTTTTGCTCTTTATGGGTACAAGAAAGACCCTGAACAAAAAGGGCATCTTATCATTGATGAAGAAGCCGCTGCAATCGTCCGGGAAGTGTTCACCCTCTTTTCGCAGGGCTATGGCAAAACCGCCATTGCGCGGATGCTGAACGACAGAGGCATCCCAAATCCCACGGAGTACAAAAGGCTTCACGGTCTGCGTTACCAGCAGCCCAAAAGGAAGAACAGCACGCTCTGGAAATACTTTGCTATCTCCGATATGCTGATAAATGAAATCTATATCGGAAACATGGTGCAAGGCAAATACGGCAGCGTTTCCTATAAGACAAAGCAGAACAAACCGCGCCCGAAAAGCGAATGGTATGTTGTCGAGGGAACCCATGAGCCGATTATTGATCGTGAACTTTGGGATAAGGTGCAGGCGATGATTGCAGAACGGGCGAAACCCTTTGATACCGGCACCATTGGCCTGTTTGCCAGAAAAGCCCGCTGTGCCAACTGCGGCTATACAATGCGTTCCTCCAAAAACCGGGGCAAACACTATCTTCAATGCTCCAACCGCCATGTAGCCAAGGACGCCTGCATTGGCTCCTTTATCTCCGTGGATAAGCTGGAACAGATGGTGATTGCCGAACTGAACCGGCTGGCTGCGGAGTATCTGGACAAAGACGAGCTGGAACAGAACATTGAGTTTTGCGACAACTTACAGGGACAGAAAAAGCGGCTGCTTGCCAATATGTCGGCCTATGAAAAGAAGATTGCCGAGTACAGCAAAGGCATCCGGGAGCTGTATATGGATAAAGTCAAGGGACTCATATCCGAGAGCGATTTTGTGGAATTGTCGAAGGACTTTACCACGGAAAAAGAACGCTTAGAGCGTGTGATGATCGACGGCCAGAAACAGCTTGCAGAAATCGAAGAACGGATTGCTGTTGGTGATAATCGTCGTGAACTGATCGAACAGTACACCAATCTGGAACACCTGACACGGGAGATCGTTGAAATTCTGATTGATTATATCGTGATAGGAAAGCGGATTCCCGGAACAAAGGATGTTCCCATCGAAATTCACTGGAATTTCTGATAACTGTCCTAAAAATGGGACTGACACGAACCAATCAACCTAAAATGTTGTTCTTATATGATTGCAGCAGAGCAAAAGGCACGTACAACGTATGACAATCTGCTGCGCTTAATTGATAACCCGGATGTGCGCGAACCGCTCAAGTTCCTGCGTGCACGTGAAATCGTACACTTCCAGCGCTTCGGCGACAGGAAACAAACAACATAGAACGAAATGCGGGCTGCTTAAATTATTACATAATCCATATCCGTTCTTTTGTCAAAGGACGGATTTTCACTATTCTTAGGAGGAAATTGTTATGTACAACCGAATAACTCACCCAACCGCCCTACCCGGGCGGTTATTTTTATGCCACGAAATCGCCACCCACCATCCGCGGCCGCCGCCGGTATCTATGTAGGCATTCAACCAACTATCAAAAGGAGGACAGCTCATGTATTATCACACTTGCCCCTATTGCGGGGCGAATTTAGACCCGGACGAACGCTGTGATTGCCTTTCCCGTATCCGGGGCAAAGCGCCGAAGTGGAGTGCGATGGACGGCGTGCGGGTGCGCAGCCACAAGAGGTCTGCCCGTGCCCGCACTTAGGCTCGGCAGCCTGTTTGATGGTATCGGCGTGTTCCCTCTTGCCGCGTCCCGCTGCGGCATAGTTCCCGTGTGGGCAAGCGAGATTGCCAGAGCGCCGGTGTCCATTACCCGGCTGCATTTCCCGGATATGCTCGATTTGGGAGACATCACGCAGATAGGCGGCGGCAAGATACCGCCCGTGGATATTGTCACGTTCGGTTCGCCCTGTCAAAACTTGTCCACGATCGGCGCGCGGGAGGGCTTGGCGGGAAGTAAATCCGGCCTGTTTTATCAGGCCATGCGTATTATTGAGGAAATGAGGTATGCAACAAATAACCGGTATCCAGCTTTCGCTGTCTGGGAAAACGTCGCGGGAGCGTTTTCTTCAAATGACCGGCTGGATTTTGCAGCCGTGCTCCACGCATTCACAGGTATCGAGGTTTCAGTGCCTGATAGCGGACTGTGGGCGCACGCCGGAATGGTGCGAGGGGGACGGGCTGATACCGCTTGGCGACTCTTGGATGCCCAGTATTGGGGAGAACCCGCACTTTCGCAGCGTCGGCGGCGGGTGTTCGTCGTGGCGGATTTTGCAGGCAGACGCGCCGCAGAAGTATTATTTAAGCCCCGCGGTATGCTCTCGCATCCTGCGCCTTGCGGTGAACGCGGGCTGTCCGCCGCCGGTGGAGATCGAATACCTGCTGATGAAGCAGGGCGGCAGATACCCGTCGTCCGTCCCTTCCAGCTTCGGCGTATGCGGGCAATGGCAAAGCAGGGCGACCAAACCGGCTTCCGGGCGTGCTTCGGCAAAAACGGAGAACCCTTCCCAACTTTGCTTGCCAGTATAGGGCAGCCGTTTGCGTGTTGGTATGAGGGGGCGGAACAGGACGGGGTTATCCGCGACCTTACGCCTTTGGAGTGCGAACGTCTTATGGGGCTGCCAGAGGGCTGGACAGCATACGGCTGCAAGAACGAACCCATCAAAGACCGCGCCCGTTGTTTCGCACTCGGTAATGCGATCGCTTTGCCTTGTGCGGAGTATATCATGGCGGGTATCGCGGAAGTCATGCAGTAAGATCAACTAACATTTGAAAGCGAGGAAGATTTTATGGAACTGAAATTTGTAGTCCCGAACATGGAAAAGACGTTCGGTAATCTGGAATTTGGCGGCAAGGTGGAACCGCGGCGCGGGGATACCCAGCGGGAAAATGGCCGTATTGTGGTGAAGAACCGGCGGTACAAGCTGTTTTCGGACGTGCAGCGCGCGGATGACATCGAAGTCATTTTGCCCGGTAAGGCGGGTGAAAAACATTTTGAGTATATGGACGCGGTTAAGTTGGTCAATCCCAAGATCACTGTGGAGGGTTATGCGGTCAATGGCCGCGGCTTCTCGGATTATATCCTCCATGCAGACGACATTGTAAAAGCGTAAGAAAGGACAGGTGCATATATGAGACTGGCAAATGGTATTGTGATCGACAAGCAGGCGACGTTTGGACGGCTGCAGTTTTCCGCGCTGCGCCGCGAGGTGTTTGAGCAGAACGAGGACGGTACGCCGTCTGATGTGGTCAAGGAACGCACCTACGATTTGAAAAGCAAGACACAGCGCCGTATGATTCAGGTAAGTATCCCCGCCAGCACGCCACTGCGGGATTATGCCTATAACGCTGAGGTGGATATTGTGAACCCGGTGGCGAACACTGTGGCAAATGCTACGTTCGGCAACAATGCGGAAGTGGATTGGTATGTCAAGGCGGATGACATTGTGCTGGTAAAGCCGGAACAGGCTGGTGCAACGGGCGGCGGACAGCCCGCCCAGTCGCGTAAGGACGGCCAGCCGGATAAGAAGGCGTAACCGTTATGAAGCATTTCCGGTATCGCGGTAAGCGTATCCGCCCGTCGGACAAGGATTTGGTGTCCCAGTCAGCGTGCGGTGTCGGTTTTGCAGTGTTTTGCCTATCTTTCGTTCTGCTCAATCTGCGGACGGTGCTGCAATCCGGGTGGCGCGTCCTGCTTGCATCGGATTGTGGTGTGAATATGCCCTATCGACTGTTTACCCTTCTTGTAGCAGTTGCTTTCGCTGTTACGATAATCATATTGCTGCGCCGCCTGTTTCCGGATACTGTCCGGCAGTTATCCCACCGTCAAAAGCTGGCACGCATGGTGCTGGAAAACCAATGGTACGAGCAGGCCGAACAGACGAGACAGGACAGTTTTTTCAAGGATTTGCCCAGTTCAAATAAAAAAACGAAAATAGCCCGTTTTCCACGGATGTACTACCGCATGGAAAACGGGCTTTTGCATTTTCAGGTGGAAATCACCATGGGAAAGTATCAGGAACCGCTGCTGCATCTGGAAACCAAGCTGGAAAGTGGTCTGTACTGCGAGCTCGTCAGCCGTGAACTGCGGGATGGATATGTAGAATACACCCTGCTCTATGACATGGTGGCAAACCGTATCCCAATCTCCGGGGTCAAAGCGGAGAACGGACGTCTGCGTCTGATGAAGAACATCTGGTGGGAGTACGACGCGCTGCCGCATATGCTGCTTGCAGGCGGTACGGGCGGCGGCAAGACGTATTTTATCCTGACGATCATCCAGGCGTTGTTGCAGACCAATGCGGCGTTGTATGTCCTGGACCCGAAAAACGCAGACCTCGCAGACCTGTCCGCTGTGATGCCGGAGGTGTATTACCGCAAGGAGGATATTGCCGCGTGTGTCAGCCGGTTTTGTGACGGCATGATGCAGCGCAGCGAACGCATGAAGTCCATGCCGGGCTACAAGACGGGCGAAAACTACGCCTATCTTGGCTTGGAACCGCACTTCCTGATATTCGATGAATACGTTGCGTTTATGGAAATGCTGAACACGCGCGAGCGCGAAGATGTACTGAACAGGCTCAAACAGATCGTCATGCTGGGGCGGCAGGCGGGGTTCTTTCTGATCCTCGCCTGCCAGCGCCCGGACGCAAAGTATCTCGGCGACGGCATCCGCGACCAGTTCAACTTCCGCGTTGCGCTGGGGCGGATGTCCGAACTGGGGTATAGTATGATGTTCGGGGAAGTGAAAAAGGAGTTTTTCTTCAAGAACGTCAAGGGGCGCGGATATGCGGATACAGGCAAAGGCGTGATTACCGAGTTTTACACGCCGGTTGTGCCGAAGGGGTATGACTTCCTGCGGGAGATCGGCAAATATAAAAGTAGCAACATTGTTGCTACAAATTTGACAGATGCACAACGACCTGCTATACTGAATCCAAAGGAGGAATGACGTATGGGCAATGTAGTTTCTTCTGCCAAAACGGATATGTTCCGTATCCGCATGAACCCGGAAATCCGGGAAGAGCTGGAACGGATTTATGCGAAAAATGGTCTGACGCTGACGGACGCGGTCAACGTGTTTTTCCAGCAGTCAATCAATGCGGGCGGCTTCCCGTTCGCGGTAAACGAGGACAATGCCGAGATCATCAAGGCAAAGGCGCTGTCGCGGTTGATGAAAGAGCTGCAAAAGGGCGACGAGTGCGCCGAAGTGTACGATGCCGACGATGCGTGCAAGATGCTGGGGCTGTCTGAATGAAGGTGTTATTCAAGAAAACCGCGCTGGACGATATGCAGGCGACGGAACGCTATATTTCGGAAACGCTCGGCAATGGGACGGCGGCGAAAAAGCTGACCCGGCGCGTGTTTGATGCGATTATGCTGCTCGAGGAAAATCCCTATATGGGGACGGAACTCTGCCGTAAATTTGCTGTGGAAACCGATCTGCGTTTTCTGGTGGTGGCAAAGCAGCTCGTCTTTTACCGCGTGGTGGAGGACGACCATATCGAGGTCACGCGCGTGCTGGACGGACGGCAGGATTATCTGGCGCTGCTGTTCTGAAAAATAAAATATGGTTGGTACAAGCTCACAGGAAAACCCTGTGGGCTTTTGTTTTGCACGCCCCGCCCTGACGCGCGCGGCGTGCAGCGCGAAAGCCGCAAGCGCGGCGAGGGCGGATGGCGGGCGCGGCGCAGCCGCGCCCGCGCGTCATTACCCCCTGTATCTAACAGGGGGGTACAAATCGCCTATGGCCAGCCCTTTTTCAAAGCAAAACCCTGATGGCGTCTGGCTTTTTCGGTATTTGGGGGCTATGTAAAAATCGGGCGATTATGTCACAGTCGGGAAGGAGGTGGTTTGCGTATGGAGCAGGACGGGTGGATTTTGCAGTTCCGTCGGGAGCGGGAGCAGAACGGGATATCTCGCAAGGCGGTTGCCGCTGTTGCCGGAGTGTCGCGGGAATACCTGTGCCGGGTGGAAACTGGCAAGATGCCGCTCACAGACCAGATGCAAAAACGTCTTGCGGCGGCTCTCAAAGCGTTATATCCAGAACCGCTGAACCTGATGATCGACTATGTGCGTATCCGCTTTTCTACAATGGATGTCCGGCACATCATTGAAGATGTGCTGCGGCTCAAAATGAAGTATTTCGTGCAGGAAGATCACGGCTTTTACTCGTATAGCAGCATGTATGTGCTGGGGGATGTAACGGTTATGACCTCCCCGGACGAGGAAAAAGGCGTGCTGCTGGAACTGAAAGGCAAAGGGTGCCGTCAGTTTGAAGCCTATCTGAACGGGCAGAAACGAAGCTGGTACGAGTTCTTCCGGCAGTGCTTGGATGAAGATGCGTTATTCAAACGGATAGACCTTGCCATCAATGACCGCGCGGGCATTTTGAATATTCCGTTTCTGTGTGATAAGTGTGATCGCGGTGAGTGCATTTCGGTTTTCCGCAGTTTCAAGGCATATCGGTCTGGGGAATTGGTTCGCAGCCGAGAAGAAAACAAAGCAAGCATGGGTGCGACGCTGTATATCGGCTCGATGCAGTCGGACTTATATTTCTGTATCTACGAAAAGGACTATGAGCAGCTTGTCAAACAGGGTGTTCCCATTGAAGATGCGGAAATCAAGAACCGATTTGAAATCCGGCTGAAAAACGACCGTGCCTATCATGCGGTATACGATCTGGTATCGGGTGAAAGTCCGGAAAACACTGCGTTTGGCATCATCAACCGCTATGTGCGGTTTGTCGATCGGGATGACAGCAAACCGCGCGAGGATTGGCCGATGAACCAAATGTGGGCGGTGTTCATTGGGGCGCATCGGGAAAGGCTGAAGCTGACGACCGCGCCCGAACCGTATACCGTGCAAAAAACGCTCAATTGGCTATCCCATCAGGTAGCACCCTCGTGGAAGATGCTGCTGGAATTAGACCGCAAATGCGGGACAAACGTCATGGAAGAAATGCTTGCGGTCACAGAACTTGCGGATAAGCATCGGAAGATCATCGAGCAGCAGCTTTTAAGTGTCGGGGAGGTGATTGTGTCGGAATAAGTTGCAGAATAAAAGAATATTGTCAGAATGGAGGAATATAACCTATGAATTTTGGTGTCAACCTGTATAACTGGTTTCTTACGAACGCTCAGTCGCTTGTACTCATGGCAATCGTGGTGATCGGTATTTATCTCGGCTTCAAGCGTGAGTTTACTAAGCTGATCGGCTTTATGATCGTCTCACTGATCGCGGTCGGCTTGGTGTTCAACGCGGCGGGCGTCAAGGACGTGCTGCTTACCCTGTTCAATCAGATTATCGGTGCATAACGGCTGGTTTCGGAAAGAGACTGGCCGCTTTTTTATGCCTGCATGATGGGAGGTGAATTTTGCTTATGGAGGAAATGCGGGTCTATGTAGCGAACCTCGGCAAGTACAACGAGGGTGAGCTTGTTGGCGCGTGGTTTGAACCGCCCATCGACTATGACGAAATGGCTGAGCGTATCGGCTTAAACGATTTTTATGAGGAATATGCGATACACGACTACGAGCTGCCCTTTGATATAGACGAGTACACACCGATTGAGGAAGTCAACCGCCTGTGTGAAATGGTGGCGGATTTGCCGGAGTATATTCAGGATAACCTGAAAGAGCTGCAAGGCTATTTCAGCAGTCTTGAAGATTTGTGTGAGCATCAGGATGATATTATCCTGTGGTCGGGCTGTGAGGACATGGCAGACGTGGCGCGCCAGATGGTAGAGGAAGGTGCGCTCGGTGAGATACCGGAGCACCTGCAAAACTATATAGACTATGAAACCTATGGCCGGGACTTGTCCTTCGAGGGTACGTTTGTGGAGACGCGGGACGGTGTGTTTGAGATTGCAGTTTAAGCGTTTCTCTCTTTCGACCGCCGCCGTGAGCATGGTGTGGGGGTGAAGTCCGGCTGTGGGTAACTGCATGGCAGTTATCCATAACCGGACGAGGGGGCGAGGAAAGACACGGGCGGCATGGGCTTCGTTCCTCGCCCCCACCCATATATTCAGATTGGAGTTGATATATTGAAGAAAATACGCAGTTACAGCAGCATTTGGTCGGTGGAAAAGGTGATTTACGCCATTAACGATATGCGCCTGCCGTTCCCGATCACGTTTTCGCAAATGGCGTGGTTCGTTGCGTCCGAGCTTGCGGTGCTGGCGCTGGGCGAGTTGCCGCCGCTTTCCATGATAGACGGTGCGCTGCTCAAATATTTCGGTATCCCGGTCGGCATCACATGGTTTATGAGCCAAAAGACATGGGACGGCAAAAAGCCGTTCAGCTTTGTAAAATCCTATACGGCCTACTTGCTGCGTCCCAAGCAGACTTTTGCAGGCAAGCCGGTGAAATTCCGCAAGGAGAAAAGCGGACAGCCCATTACTGCGGTTAGGAGTGTGATGGTAAATGCAGTATCCGATGAAATATATCGAAAATAACCTTGTCTGGAACCATGACGGGGAGTGTTTCGCTTACTATGAGCTTGTTCCCTACAACTACTCGTTTTTGAGTGTAGAGCAGAAAGAGGTCGTACACGATGCGTTCCGGCAGCTTATCGCCCAGAACCGGGACGGCAAAATACACGCCTTGCAGATCAGCACAGAGTCCAGTATCCGCGCAGCGCAGGAGCGTTCTAAGGCGCACGCTTCCGGTAAGCTGTGCGAAGCTGCCCTGCGGCGCATAGACGGACAGACGGACGCGCTGGTGTCCATGATCGGGGAAAATCAGGTGGATTACCGCTTTTATATCGGTTTCAAGCTGCTGCTGAACGAGCAGGACAGCGGGAATATCGGCCGTCAGGTGGCAAATCTGTTTTCCGGCTTTCTGCGGGATGTGGACCATACCTTGATGGGCGATTTTGCGTCCATGCCAAACGATGAAATATTGCGGTATCAGAAGATGGAAAAGCTGCTGGAAAGCAAGATTGCGCGCCGGTTCAAGGTGCGTCGGCTGGATAAAAACGATTTTGGCTATCTGCTGGAACACCTTTATGGCCGTTCGGGTACGGCCTATGAGGACTATGAATTTCACCTGCCGAAGAAAAAGCTCAAAGGTGAAACTCTGGTTAAGCGGTATGACCTTATCAAACCTACGCGCTGTCTGCTGGAAGAACACGGGCGGTATCTGCATATTTCGCATGACGACAGTGAGGTGTACAGCGCCTATTTCACAATCTCGGACGTGGTCGGGGAGTTGGATTTCCCGTCGTCCGAGATTTTCTATTATCAGCAGCAGCAATTTACGTTCCCGGTCGATACCAGCATGAATGTTGAGATCATTGCCAACAAAAAAGCCCTGTCCACGGTTCGGAACAAGAAAAAGGAACTGAAAGACTTGGACAACCATGCGTGGGAAAGCGGGGACGAGACCAGCACGTCGGTTGCGGAAGCGCTGGAAAGCGTGAATGAGCTGGAAACCGAGTTGGGACAAAGCAAGGAAGCCATGTACAAGCTGTCCTATGTGGTGCGTGTCACCGCCCCGGACGCGGAAGAACTCAAACGCCGGTGCAATGCGGTGCGCGACTTTTACGACGATATGAATGTCAAGCTGGTGCGCCCGGTGGGCGATATGATCGGCCTGCACCATGAATTTATCCCGGCAAGCCGTCGGTATATGAACGACTATATCCAGTATGTCACAAGTGATTTCCTTGCCGGTCTCGGCTTCGGTGCGGCGCAGATGCTGGGCGAAAAGGACGGTATCTATATCGGCTATGGCGTGGATACCGGACGGAACGTGTACTTGCAGCCTGCGCTTGCCAGCCAAGGCGTCAAGGGTTCGGTCACGAACGCGCTGTCTGCGGCGTTCCTCGGCTCGCTGGGCGGTGGCAAGAGCTTTGCCAATAACCTGCTGGTGTATTACGCGGTGCTGAACGGTGCGCGGACGCTCATCGTAGACCCGAAAGCCGAACGCGGGAACTGGAAGCGCGACCTGCCGGAGATCGCGGACGAGATCAATATTGTCAACCTGACCTCGGACGAGCAGAACAAGGGTATGCTCGACCCTTATGTTATCATGCGCCGCCCCAAGGACGCGGAAAGCCTTGTGATCGACATTTTGACCTTCCTGACCGGTATTTCCTCGCGGGACGGCGAGCGTTTCCCCATCCTGCGGCGGGCGGTACGCACGGTGACAAACAGCAAGCGGCGCGGTCTGCTTTGCGTGATTGACGAGCTGCGCAAGGAGGGTTCGTCGCTGGCGGTCAGTATCGCAGACCATATTGAGAGCTTCACGGACTATGATTTCGCACACCTGTTGTTCTCTGCGGGGGATGTAAAGCGTTCGATCAGTCTGAAAAAACAGCTCAATATCGTGCAGGTGGCAGATCTCGTGCTGCCGGACAAAGGCACGCGCTTTGAGGAATTTACCACGATGGAGCTGCTTTCGGTCGCTATGCTTATCGTAATCAGCACGTTTGCGCTCGACTTTATCCACATGGACAGGAGCGTGTTCAAAATCGTTGACCTTGACGAAGCATGGTCGTTCCTGAACGTCGCGCAGGGTAAGACACTGGCAAACAAGCTGGTGCGCGCAGGACGCGCTATGAACGCAGCGGTCTACTTCGTGACGCAGAACGCGGCAGACCTCGCGGACGAAAGTCTGAAAAACAACATCGGCCTGAAATTTGCGTTCCGCAGTACGGATACGGTGGAAATCAAAAAGACGCTCATGTTTTTCGGCCTTGACCCGGAGGACGAGGGCAACCAAAAGCGGCTGCGGGGGCTGGAAAACGGCCAATGTCTGATGCAGGATTTGTACGGCCATGTGGGCGTGGTGCAGTTCCACCCGGTGTTCGCAGACCTGTTCCACGGGTTCGACACCAGACCGCCGCTGAAAGCAGAGGTGAACCCTGATGTGTGAAAAATGGAATATGAATACAGCCAAAAAGACGGCAATCACGGGCATTTTGCTTCTTGTGATTGCCGTTTTGCTGTTTGCGGCCTTTTGCCCGTCTGCGGGTGCGGTTGGGCTGGTGGATGATACGGTGGACACGGCGCACGAGTACAGCCGTTATCCGCTGGAAAACTACCAGCTCGATTTCTACGTTGACAACGGCTGGGACTGGCTGCCGTGGAACTGGGTGGACGGCATCGGCAAGCAGGTCATGTACGGCCTGTACTGCATCACGAACTTTATCTGGACGATCAACCTGTACCTGTCCAATGCGTCCGGCTTTTTGGTGCAGGAAGCCTATGGCTTGGATTTTATTTCGGGCGCGGCGGACGCAATCGGGAAAAATATACAGACGATTGCCGGTATCTCGCCCAGCGGCCTTTCTACGGACGGCTTTTATGCTGGGTTTCTGCTGCTTATCATTCTGATTGTGGGCGCGTATGTCGCGTACACGGGTATCATCAAGCGAGAAACCACCAAAGCGGTGCGGGCGGTGCTCAATATGGTGCTGGTTTTTGTTCTGTCCGGTGCGGTCATTGCCTATGCGCCGGATTGCGTGAAGCGTTTGAACGAGTTTTCCGAGGACGTCAGCACGGCGAGTTTGTCCGTGGGGACGAAGATCGTAACGCCGGGCGCGCAAAGCAGCGGCGGGGATAGTGTTTCGCTCATTCGGGACAGTCTGTTTTCCATTCAGGTCAAGCAGCCGTGGCTGCTGCTGCAATTTGGGGATACGGATACCGAAGCGTTAGGCGAAGATCGCGTGGAAAGCCTGCTCTCTGCCAGTCCCAGCGAAAACAACGGGGAAGATCGGGAAAACGTCGTGAAAACCGAGATCGAGGACAACGGCAACACCAATCTGACGGTCACCAAGACGGTAAACCGGCTGGGGACGGTGTTTTTCCTGTTCCTGTTTAATATCGGCATTTCGGTGTTCGTGTTCCTGCTTACCGGCATGATGATCTTCTCGCAGGTGCTTTTTATTATCTATGTGATGTTCCTGCCAGTGTCGTTCGTGCTCAGTATGGTGCCGACGTTTGAGAGCAGCAGCAGGCGTGCGGTAATCAAGCTGTTCAACACGATCTTAGCCCGCGCGGGCATTACGCTCGTGATTACGGTGGCGTTCAGTGTTTCGACCATGCTGTATCAGATCGCGGATCGTTACCCATTCTTCATCATTGCATTTTTGCAGGTGGTGTTGTTCGCGGGGACGTATTTCAAGCTGGGCGATCTGCTTAGCCTGTTTTCGCTGCGGGACGATGGCACGCGCAGCATGGGACGGCATATCGCACGACGGCCGGGCATGTTTCTATATCATCAGCTGCACCGTCTGAACCGTTCTGTGCGGGCATTTTCCAAGGGACAAGCGGAAAGCAGCGGGAAAGCGTCCGGTCGTTCCGCACGCGATACATCCGGCGCGGCGTATAGCAGTCAGCGCAGCAGCAGGCCGAGTAACCAAAACGGCAGTACAACGGCTGGCGGGCAGCCGCGCAGTTTGTCCAGCAGTTCCGCACGAGGTTTGCCCAGCGGGACGGCAGGCGGCGGTTCGGATGGTTCACCGCAGACAGATATGCCGTCCATGCCGGAAAGTGGGACGGAACCGCCTGCGGATACGGCGGTACACAGCAGACCGGAAACTGCGTCTGCGCCTGTGGTAGCTGCGTCTGCTTCAATGGAAGTGCCGCAGGAGCAGACAGCGGGGACACAGCGACCGTCTCCGGCTGTGGTGCGTGACAGGCCGGTTGTGATGGCAATATCCAATCCGGGTACGGGACAAGCAGCAAAGCCCGTGACACAGCAGCAGGAACCGCCTGCGGGGACTTCGTCTGCGCACAGGCCGATGGTATCCCAGCATGAACGCCCGGCGACGGTGCAGCAGGACAATGCGGCGCGGCCTGAGGTGCTGCAAAATAAGGCAGCACAAGCTACAGCAGAACGTTCGGCTGCAATGACAGAAATCCGGCGACCGGATACGGCGCAGCGTCCTGTGGTTTCCGCAGAGACCCGCCGACCGGAAGTAGGAAACCGCCCGGTCACGCAGCAAGCCGAGCCGATAAAGCCTACAGCACGGGTGCAGGACAAGCCTGCAAAGCCACGCCCTGCGGTGGAGCAGACGGCATCTGCCAAACCAGAAAGCAAGCCCCTGCAGCGGAAAAACACGGTGCAAAGTAAGCCGGTTGCAAACCAACCGGGCAGCGCCAATACAAAGGGCGGCGCACAGAATGGGGGCGGTAAGAAATGAAGCTCAGGGAGATCGCGCTTGGTATAGCGGCCATGATCGCCATGTTTTTCGCTTTACTGTTGGTGTCGCTTATCCTGTTCATATCGGACGACAGCGACGGCGGCGGCGGGCTGCTGTATGGCGGTGCAAACCTGTCTGCGGCGGTGCTGGCGCACAAGCCGACGGTGGAGCGGTACGCGGCGCAGTATGATATTTCCGAGTATGTCAATGTCCTGCTTGCCATTATGGAAGTGGAGTCCGGCGGCGTGCTCGAGGACGTAATGCAGTCCTCAGAGTCTATGGGATTGCCGCCTAATTCGCTGGATACGGAAAGTTCTATCCGGCAAGGCTGCAAGTATTTTGCGGAATTGATCGACAAGGCAGACCGGCTTGGCTGCGATCTGGACAGCGTGATTCAGGCGTACAACTACGGCAGCGGTTTTCTGGATTATGTCGCGTCGCATGGCGGCAAGTACAGCTTTACGCTCGCACAGGCGTTCGCAGAAGAAAAATCCGGTGGTGAATGGGTGGATTATCCAAACCCGGTTGCCGTAGAGGAAAACGGTGGCTGGCGGTATAACTACGGCAATATGTTCTACGTTCGGTTGGTGGCGCAGTATCTTTATGCGGCGCAGTTTGATGATGCGACGGTGCAGGCCATTATGAATGAAGCACTCAAGTATCAGGGCTGGGATTATGTTTACGGTGGTGCGTCCCCGACGACTTCCTTTGACTGTTCCGGCTTGACGCAATGGTGCTATGGTGTGGCGGGCATCAGCCTGCCGCGCACGGCGCAGGCGCAGTATGAAGCGACCCAGCATCTTCCGCTGGAAAATGCCGAGCCGGGCGACCTTTTGTTCTTTCAGGGGACGTATAGCTGCGGTGATTATATCACGCACGTCGGCATTTATGTCGGCAACAATCAGATGTACCATGCGGGCAATCCGATCGGTCTTGCAGATCTGACGACGGACTATTGGCAGTCCCATTTGGTCTGCGCCGGGCGGGTGACGCAATGAGTTTGGAAAGGCAGGGAAACGAAATGTTCCAGAAGAAAAACCGTAATCAGGAGAAACAGAAAAAGCCGCGCGTCCTGCATATCGGGACGCGGCGGCCGGTGGTGGCTGCGCTGTGGGCGCTGCTGATCTGCGCGTTTGCGTTCGCTGTGTATAAGAACTTTACAGCGGTGGATACGCACACTGTCCATGAAACGACCGTGGTGCAGCAGGAAGTGACGGACACAAACGCAATCGAGAGTTTTGTCACGAATTTTGCCAAAGTGTATTACTCTTGGGAGCAGTCTGCGGCTTCAATCGAGCAGCGGACGGAAAACCTCAAATATTACCTGACGGATGAATTGCAAGCTCTGAACGCGGATACGGTGCGCAGCGATGTGCCGGTATCCTCTAAAGTGGAAGATGTACAGATTTGGTCTGTGGAACAAACTGGGGATAAAGTGTATAAAGTGGTATATTCTGTGTCGCAAAAGGTCGTAAATGGGGAGGAAAGCAGCACTGT
Organism: Agathobaculum sp. LCP25S3_E8; assembly: GCF_052117165.1. NCBI lineage: Bacteria > Bacillati > Bacillota > Clostridia > Eubacteriales > Butyricicoccaceae > Agathobaculum > Agathobaculum sp. LCP25S3_E8. The sequence continues at coordinate 49,111 of NZ_JBQKJR010000001.1, read as the reverse complement.
AACGTCTGTTTATGAGGTTTCTGTGTATGTGGACGATGCTGGCGATATGGTCATTATCCAGAGCCCGACGATCACGGGCAAGCCTGCAAAGTCTGACTATTCTCCCAAGGCGGCCGAGCCGGACGGTACGGTGTCTGCGCAGGAGAGTACAGAGATCACGGAGTTTTTGACCACGTTCTTTACGTTGTATCCGTCTGCCAGCGAACAAGAGCTTTCCTACTATGTCAGCAGCGGTGCACTGCCGGTGATTGAAAATGACAGCTATGTGTTCGCTGCTTTGGTGAACACGGTTTTTACCAAGAGCGGTGATACTGTGACGGCAAATGTGTCAGTGCAATATCTCGATCAGCAGACGGGTATGACACAGATATCGCAGTTTGTTGTTGAACTAAAAAAATCAGATAAGAACTGGGAAATTATATCATGAATAAAATTGCTGCACGTTGCCCACTAATTGTGGATAGTCTCAGAAAGTAATATACGCTACTATTCCAATAACTAATAAATGCAGTGGGTAGTATACATAAAATAGATATTTTGACAAGACAGATGGTCTGGTAGAAGTGGCATCGTATGATTTCAGAAGTGGTATAGCAAGTAATGGTCCTAAGCCTCGTAAAACCGAATCCATTAAATAAAATGGTTCCACCAATCGAAAACCAAGAAAGAAATATTTTATAAATCCTAATAAAATAATTTCTGCGGATATTAAACATGGAGCTAAATAAATCTTAAACTTAGAATTTCTAAAAGCATAAGTACAATATATGACAATAATTCCAATTCCTCCCCAATCAGATGATAATGTGATGCCAAAAAAAAGTGATACAATAAACCATTTAGCAGTTGATTTAACTTTATCAAATTTTATGAGGAGATGTAGCATTAGAAGTGAAAAAAATAATGTACATCCTACATTATTGAACAAATCAAAGAAAGAATGGTTGTGCATTACTCTAATAGAGGTTGCCACATGAAATGGAATAATTGAAATAATCCAGAAAACAAACATTCTTAACAAATATTTTTGTATGTTTCTTGTGGAATTTGCACCTTGTACCAGTAGGAAGGCCATGATGGGAAACGTGATTCCACCGACCATTGCGCAAAGGATAACAATATAATGAGGAAAAATATCAAAAAATATTGTTGCAATATGACTAAAGGTCATTGCTACAAGTGCGATGACCTTTAGCCAATATGTATTGATTTTTAAAGTGTGCATATCTGCTGTCTGCCCTTATATTGGATTAGGGCAGAGCATTCTCAAATAGAGAATGCTCTGCCGTCTTAATAAGGTAATGCCTCACGGATGAGGAGCAAAATAATCCAGATATTTTGCGAGTACCCAACCGGATTCCCAGTTCCCCAGATCAACCTTGGCCCATTTCTCGCCCTTATCGTTGGTCGTAAAGCGATGCACGCCTACGATATCTCCTTTCATCAACTGGTCGAAGGAATCATAATCAGTGCCCGGGCCTTCGCGTACGTTAACATAGTCACCATTGCACTTATACTGGTCTGTCCAGATGTAATAAGGTTGAATGCCATCGTTAGCAGAAGTGCCTACATTCGGCACTTCATTAGCTGTCATATCAGGGGTAGCAGCGAAAGCAGTGCTTGTAAGCAGCGAAGTAGCAAGCATTCCCAAGGCCACAATTTTGGTGGCATATTTGTTCATAAAAATCACCTCGTAAAAATAATCAAATCTTTTTTCCTTCTTTATTACTTTAATGCTATCTTCCCTTATTTGGTGTATTTTCAAAGTCATGTGATTTAAACATGCTTTTTGAATTCAATTACTTTTTGGGGAATTGTAGGCTGATACAGTCCTGCGCATGATGCAGTTCCTGTGGATACCTCTGCTGCATGGAATGCACATTTAGCAAGTTTTGTGCATACCTGATTAATGATCTTTTTCATGTCTTTTTCCTCCTTTGAGTGAATGAGTGGATGTTTATCGCTGGGATCATGCACAAAGACACAATCCATAGCGTCAAAGAAATAACGGCACTTTCCTGTCGTTCGAAGTATCCTAACAGGAGTGCAAACAGAAATAATAGAAAGAATAAAATGATTGACCGGATACGATTCCGTCTGCGGACTGTTTTAGATAGCGGCTTATTCGCGTGCGGAATTGGTGCAAACAGGATAATCGGAATGGCTGCAAAAAAATCCCCCCACAAGAGAAGCCACTTGTTCTCTACAACTGTTTGCATGCTCAGTAGCAGTAAGAATAGGATATATACACCTATCGTACCGATATGGCATCGTAAATGTGTCTTGGCATGGTATCCGCCGCACACGCTGCGCAACCCAACAAAAATCAGGATGTACAGTACCGTGGGCCAGAGCTGATGTGCTATACCACCCGTAAGTAGTATGACAGAAAAATTAAACAAATCTGCCAATAGCAGTTCGAAACCATATTCATAAATTTCTCGGTCTTCGTTGGATATAATTTTTTGCTCAATCAAAAAAGCAGTTATTTTTGCAGACATATACATGGCTGAGATACCTTTCGTCGTGTCTCATTTGGTACCACTTGGTATGTCTGTAAAATAACTGCTTTTAAATTAAATTTCAAGGGAGCTGACGAAAATAGCAGGATTTTAGACGAAATTAGCAAAGCGTTGAGAAAAATTTCTCTCTATAACAATTCTCTATCAACAATTGTCCTCCTTTTACGCTAATATAGGGATTGTTAAAAGCAGAATGTCGCTGAAAAACATTCCATTGTCTTCATAAAAACGGATAAGGCCATGATACTTCTGGACAACCTTTCGGACATTCTTTATCCCATATCCATGACCATCCTTTTTCTGCCTTGTTGTTTTTAATGTTGGGTTATTGGCAAGTATATCATCCTTAACACTATTGGCAAGGACAATGGAAACATAGGTGTCTTGGGGCTGGATGTTTAAGTTTATCTGTTTTGTATCCGTCTGCCCGGCCGCAGAGATTGCATTATCGAGTAGGTTGCCTAATAATACGCAAATATCATCCGCAGACATGAATTGCAGTGAGTCTGCAATTACCATATCAAAATTGATGCCATATTGATGTGCGGCGGTTTGTTTAGCGCTTAAAACAGCATCCAAAGCATCGTTCCCAGAAAAAATAATTTTTCGCTGTGTAATTGCCTGTTCCTTAAGGAGTGTTCGGATATAATTTTGTGCCTTCTGATTATTATTGGGATGATCCTTTAACAAATTTTCAATGCAAAGCAAATGGTTTTTCATATCGTGCCGGATAGAGCGGATATTCTCATACATATTTTGTATGTCTTCTGCATTTTGCTTTGCACAATCATATTGTAGGTTCAATAGTTCAAAATCGTGTTTAAGCTGACTACTCCGGCTCAGCCGGATAAACAAACAATAGGTTAAAAGGCTTAGCAAGATGATTAAACATATTACATAAAAAATCATTTGCTGTGAGCCGGGATACCAAAGGGCGACATCAGTTAGAAGTGAAACCGAACAGATTGATATAATGGGAATAATTACCAAAGGAATCGTATCGAGTTTAAGAAAATTTGAATCTGTTTTTATCCGAAGAATAATCCTTGTAATTTGGAAGAATAAAACTTTGGACATGAAGATAGCGGTGATACGCACAAGATCAAACTGGGTATATATTTCGTTTATTTCTTCTTTAGTAACATGCCCTACAATAAATGCAGTGAAACTGCTAAGCAGTACAATACCAACCATTGTAAATGTTGATATAAAGATTTTTGCACCAATATTTCCTTTTAACAGTATCAGACAGAAAATAAAGTTAATTAAGATTTGTGATAAGCTTGAAAAAATCTCAAAGGACTCATTCCAAGAAAAAAGAGTAATGGCAACAGTTGAAACAATCCCAAATATGCAAAATCCTATGTGGCGTATTGGTGCTTGAATTCGAAAGCCAAAATACTGTGCGAGAAATTCAAGAATAAGAAAAGCCTCGAGCGCGTTTACTGCTGTTTCAAAGATAAAATTCATAACCTCAGACTCCCCTTGTAATTCATGAAAGTATCTTGTGTTTCCTCCAATTTGTTCCTGCTGATTGGAATAATATTGTTATCACTTAAAAGGAGCTTACTCTTTCCGAGCGCCTTGACATATTGAAAATTCACAAGGTAGCTGGCATGGCAGCGAATAAAAAATTCTTTGCCTACTTGTTTTTCTATATCGCTTAGTTTTCCGCGGAAACGGTAAATCTCATTTTGAGTATGTAGGGTAATGTAATGATCCTTACTTTCAAGATATAAAATATCAGATAATGGAACTCGATGCTGCGTATTGGAGTTCAAAAATTCAAGATACTTTTTCGTATGTTTCAATTTGTATATTATTTTATCGATAACCGCAGGCAGTTGATTCATATTGCTTTTAAGCAAATACCATATTGGTTCATGTTCAAAAGATTCAAAAACCAATGTTTCTATACTGGTTGTGAAAACAAGTAAAGGTTTATTCGCCAATTTGGATAAACGTTTTGCAACAGAAAACCCATCTTCATTCGGCATTTCAATATCGAGAAACACTACATCAGTTGCCTGTTGCCCTAATGCAAGGAACAAATCGGTACCAGATTCAACGCATACTATTTCAACTACTTGTCGTCGAGTATTAAATGCCTTCTCTAATATATTGCGGAATTGTTGTAAAAACAATTTATCATCATCACAGACAATAACGCGCATAAATTAACCCCCTGTTGGTTGTCTATATTTGGGATATACTATAACACGTTAGGTGAATAAAGTAAAATTGCAGTCTGTCATGTTCAGTATATCCCTTGTGGTCAGAAATTACAATACCGATATTTTATAATTGTTTGCGTATTCGTTCATAATCATGGCAAAGGATGTGAACGGAATGATATTCAACGAAAGGCTAAAAAATTTAAGGCAGTCCAAAGAGCTGAATCAAGTTCAGCTTGCAGACAAGCTCGGCGTGAAAAAACAGAGCATCAGTAATTGGGAAAATGATAATATTATGCCTTCCGTTGATATGTTGGAGCGCATAGCAGATTATTTTAAGGTTAGTACCGATTATTTGTTGGGTCGCGAAGGTAAATCGACAAGTGGTGTATATATACTGGATGTCACAGGCCTCAGTCCAACACAAATTGCCCATATAGAAGCATTAGTAGATGATCTCAGAAACCACTAACAACATAGAGATACTATCCGGCAGCAATTTTGCTGTCGGATTTTTCTTTATTCTATCGTATCACAGGAAAATATATTATAAGTTTGCTAATTTCGTCTAAAATCCTGCTATTTTCGTCAGCCACATTGCGCTAACTGATTTCGAACTGTATTTTATGCTATGTTATATTGAATCAAATCAACAGTCCACAATGGTGATTGGATAAGACGATCTTTTGGCGCATAAGTCTTGCATTTAGTTTTTTAGCTATATGTAAGGCTCTCTTTTTTTCTGTCTTTTTTTTGTTATTATCGCTTTTGCCCTCAAAAATTTCATACTACTTGCCGCTCGAACCAACGCAGAAATAAGCCTGTATACATATTATGTTGTAAAAATATTAGCAGTGTTGAATGTCACTGCCGCGGTCCACCAACTCCATTTCGATTTCAAAAAACAATCGAAATGGAGGATAACATGGTGGAAATCAACTTGAAAGACTATTATTACTGGTGCATAACGGATGAATTTGTGGAGGTTTCAGACGAAGTTGCTGCGGAGCTTCGTGCAGGCAAACGGTATGAAGCTGCATATCGTCGTCGCATGAAGCGCAACAAGGTAAATTCTCTGGATGCCGGAGATCATGTTGAGCGTGCTGTTTGCGTATTTGAACCTTCGCCGGAATTGTGCCTTGTCCTGATGGATCAGTACCAGCGGCTGTGCTGTGCTCTGAATGCTTTGCCGGATGCACAGGGACGTCGCATCGAAGCACATTACCTGCTAGGTTTGTCGGTGCAGGAAATCGCTGAAAAGGAGTGTGTTACCTGCCGGGCAGTGCAGGCTTCTATCAAACGAGGGTTAAAGGCTATGCGAAAATATTTTTGAAGATTCTGTATTCAGGGTATTCGCATTTTCTCTGTATCTGACCCTATAAGTAGAGGGAGTTTTTCTTCCAACCAGAAAGGTGCGTGATGATAGATATGATTGCATAAACTGATGACAGGTAAATACAGGACAGGCCGGGAGTGTTTCATATTCCCGGCCTGTTTCCGTCCATACGGTTTTGAGGATATACAATGAAATGGATTAGTGCAAATCAAAAACTGCCGGAGCGGTATTCCAAAGTGCTCTGCCTGTACCCCAACGGAAAAATGGATGTTCAGCTATTTCTCGGAAAAGACAGCTTCCGGCATGAACTTTACGGAGATTGCATCTTTTGGGCAGAGACACCGCCCAAGCCAAAAGCATTTTATGGGCGCAAGCATTGACTTTGGACAAGGAGCAGCAAGCAGTTGAACGGCTGCGGCTCGCGGCGCAAATGAGTGAAACCTATTACGGTCAGCCATTGATTATAACAACAAGCGGCGGCAAGGACAGTGATGTATGTCTGTACCTTGCCGCCGTTTCCGGTATCTGCTACGAAGTGCAGCACAATCATACCAGCGTGGATGCGCCCGAAACCGTGTATCATGTACGGGAGCAGTTCCGGCGCTTGGAGCTGGCGGGTGTAAAATGCACGATCAACCATCCGGTCTACAAGGGTGTGCCGGTCAATATGTGGACGCTGATTCCGCAAAAGCTGATGCCGCCTACGCGAACGGTGCGATACTGCTGTGCCGTGCTCAAAGAGCAGGGCGGTACTGGGCGTATGATTACGACCGGTGTGCGGTGGACGGAAAGTGCAAGCCGTCGAAGTAAACGCGGTATTTACGAGAGTATGCCGCACGATATGAGCAAAAAGGTCATTATCAATAACGACAATGATGATAAACGGCGATTGTTTGAAAACTGCAAATTGCAGGCAAAGCGCATCTGCAATCCGATTATAGACTGGACAGACCGGGACGTGTGGGAATATATCCTTGCAGAAAAGATTTCGGTCAACCCACTCTATGCCTGCGGTTACCACCGTGTCGGTTGTATCGGCTGCCCGATGGCCGGACGCAAAATGCGGCTGCGTGAGTTTGGACGTTATCCAACCTATCAGCGCGCTTATCTCCGTGCGTTTGATAAAATGTTGAAAATGCGTGCTGTACGCGGCAAATTGGACGGTTCGTGGCGTATTGGGACAACTGGCGAAGATGTATTCCGCTGGTGGCTGCAAGACCGCAATATCGTCGGACAATTAAAGATCGAGGGCTTCGATGAATAGCCCAGCTTGTACCGTGTGGTTAGCCATGCGGTTTTGCTATTTATACGGGTTTTGCGAAGGAGGTGGTTCTCGTGTGTTGTTCAGCGCATGGGTTAGCCATGCGGTAAGTCAAAAACAAAATCAAAACGGAAAGGACTGAGAAAATGGCATTTTTGAAAAAACGCTTCAAGCGGGTGACCTCTATGGGGCTTGCGCTGCTGCTGGCGGTGTCGGCGTTCCCATCCGCGGCCTTTGCCGCGTCGGAAAGCACGCTGGCCGAGGTCACAGCCAAGTTTCTTGACGCGGAAAACGGCAAGGAGATCACCGCGCCGGAAACCTATCGTGTCACGCATGAAGAAAAGTCGCCGCAGGAGATTGAGAACTACACCTACGTCGATTACACGGAAAGTGTCGAGTACGTCTACTCGCACAAGGACCTGACCTATATCGTCGGCTACCCGGACGAAAGCGTTCGTGCAGACGCGCCCATGACCCGTGCGGAAGCCGCGACCGTGTTCTACCGCTTGTATGATGGCGAGTATCCGGCGTTCGAGCGCCGGATGTCCGGCAGCACATTTGAGGACGTACAAACCGGCCATTGGTTCTACAAGGAAGTGGAAACGCTGTACAACAGCGGCATTGTGGACGGCACGGGCGAACACAAATTTTCGCCGGACGCGCCGGTGACCCGCGCTGAGTTTGCGGTCATGGCTGCGCGCTTTGCCGGTCTGGATTATGAGGGCGGCAACGTCTTTGATGATGTTTCGGTCGGCCATTGGGCGTACAGCTATATCAATGCAGCAGCAAACGCTGGCTGGGTTCAGGGATACCCGGACGGCAGCTTCCGGCCGGACGAGCCGATCAGCCGTGCCGAGGTCGTGCGTCTGGTAAACGGCATGATTAACCGCAGCGTAACGCTGGACAAGCTGAAAGCGCTTGGTGTCAAATGCCCGTACAACGACTTGCCGGAAACCCATTGGGGCTATTGTGACCTGATGGAAGCGACGGTATCGCACAGTGCGGAGGAATGGCACGGCCTGTCTTACCGCGACGGCAAGTACAATATCATCATCGAGAAGTTTGTAGACGCCAGCGGTATGGAGCTTGCCGAGACCGTGACGACGGAAGGCAAGGCCGAGACTGCACCCAAGTCGATTCCGGCCTATGAGTACCGCGGCTATATTCGCACGGTGGTGTATCAGTACACGAACGGTGATGCGATTCCGTCCATCGAAAAGACGGCGAACGTGAAAACGGCGAATGTTGGTGACACTGTGACCTATACGGTCAAGTTGTCCAACAACAAAGCTGCTTCGTCCGCGTGGAAAGACGTCGTGCTGACCGACGCGCTGCCGGACGGCCTGACGTTCGTAGACAGCAGCGTGTATGTTGATGGTAAGTCCGCGGAGCACAGCTTCAAGGATGGCGTGCTGTCCGTGCCGGTGGGCGATATTGCCACCGGTCAGACGGTCACGGTGACCTTCAAAGCCAAGGTGAATGCGGATATGTACAATCAGACGATCTACAACACCGCTGTTGCTGAGGGCAAGAACGGCATTGTAAAAGACGAGGACGGCAACGCGACCGGCAAGTATGAGGACACGGACGACGGTGTGTATGTCAACAAGGGCGACACTGCGCCCTATGTCACCAAAGCAGCGGACAAGTCCGCTGCCAAGGTCGGGGATAAGCTGACCTACACGGTCACGCTTGGCAACGCGGAAAGTGCGGTCTATGAGATCGAAAACGCTGCCATGACCGATACGATTCCGGCCGGGCTGGATTTCGTGGACGGCAGCGTACAGCTTGATGGAGTGACAACGAAGTATTCTTTCGATCATGCAAGCCGCACCCTGACTGTGCCGCTGAACAAGATCGCTCTGGCGACGGAAAAGACGGTCACGTTTTCGGTGACGGCCAATGATGCCGCCTACGGCAAGACGATTTACAATACGGCAGTGCTTTCCGGCGATAATATCCCGGACACCGAGGGCAAGGACAACGGCGTTTTGGTGGGCGACGGCAAAGCCCGTCCCAGCATTGAAAAGACGGCAGACAAGTCCTTTGCCAGCGTGGGCGACAAGATCACCTACACGCTGACGCTGTCCAACAGCGAGACTGCGACCGTGCCGGTACAAAACGCGGTGGTGACCGATGTGCTCCCGGACGGTCTGACGTTTGAATACGGTTCGGTCATGGTAGATGGCAGTACGACCAGTTCGTACACCTATGAGCAAGGAAGCCGCTTGTTGACCGTCGAGGTTGGCAGCATCGACCCGGACGCCAGCCGTACAGTCTCTTTCGTGGCGACGGTGAACGAGGATGCCTATAACACCACAATCCAGAACCTTGCGACCCTGACCGCAGACAACACCGAGCCGGTGCAGGACAAGGACGATGGGGTTGTGGTCGCGGATGGCCGCACCGACCTGTCGGTTGTGAAAACAGTGAACCAATCCAGCGCCAAGGTGGGCGACAAGCTGACCTACACGGTGCAGGTGTCCAACGGTGCTGGCGCGCAGGTCAATATCCGGGATGCAGTAATGTGCGACACGATTCCGGATGGGCTAACCTTCTACGGCAACGTTACGGTGGACAGCTATGCGGCGGCCTATCAGTACGACAACGCCAGCGGCATGCTGACCGTCCCGCTGGACAGCATCGCACCCGGCCAGACCAAGACGGTCTGCTTTGATGTGCTGGTGAACAGCAACGCCTACGGTATGACGATCAAGAACACGGCGATTGCCAGCGGCAGCAACGCGCCCGATGCCGAAGCGACGGACGAGGGGGTTACCATCGAGCAAGGCCGCGCCGATGGCCGCGTGGGTGCCAAGTCGGCCAACAAGACGACGGCGCGCGTGGGCGAGACGATCACCTACACGATCACGCTGCAAAACGGCGCGCTGGCAACGGCGGACTGGATGGACGTGACCGTACTCGATGTGATTCCGGAGGGCGTGACCTTCGCAGGCAACGTACAGAAGGACGGGCAGGCCACCACAGAATATTCCTATGATGCCGCTCTGCGCACCTTGACGCTCACACCTTACGCGATCGCGCCGGACACGCAGGTGGTGTACACCTTTGATGTGACGGTGGATGAGGGTATGCAGGGCAAATTGATCGTCAATACGGCGGTACTGCATGATGGTGAAGATACCACGCCGCTGCCGGATGCGGGTGTGCAGATCGACGAGGGCGAAGCTGACCCGGTTGTGACTAAAACGGCCAGCGTGACCGAAGCAAATGTAGGCGACACAATCTCGTATGAGATCATCGTCAAGAACGGCGATCATGCGACTGCACCTTGGAAAAACGTCGTGGCGTATGACACGCTTCCGGCGGGTGTGAAGCTGGTTGGCAATGTGTATCTGGACGGTAAGGTTGCACTGCACAAGCTGAGCGGTAATGCGCTGTCTGTTTTGGTGGGCGACCTTGCGGCAGGCGAGAACATGACTGTAACCTTTGATGTACAGGTGCTTGATGAAGCGGCCGGAACGACGCTGCAAAACAGCGTGGTCGTATCCGGCGATAACGGCAGCGGCACGGCGACCGACGACGGCGTGACCGTCCCGGAGGTGGAGGCGCAAAACCCTACTGACCCCACCGGCTTTTATGTCACGAAAGACGCAGATAAGACGGTGGTGAATGTCAGCAAGGGTGCGGCCGACGAGCAGAAAACGGCGACTTTCACGATCAAGGTTGGCAACAACGGCAAGGAGACGTGGAAAAACGTTGTGCTGAAAGACACGCTGGATACGTCGGTGGTGACGCCTGTATTGCAGGATAACGTCTATGTGGACGGCGTACTGAACAATAAGTGGAGCCTTGCAGACAAGGTATTTACCTTGGAGCTGGGCGACATTGCGCCCGGTGCGTTCCACGAGGTCAAGCTGACCGTGCAGTTCAAAGCGGACGCGGGCGGCAAAACCTATGCCAACTACGCGACCGGTGCAGGCGATAACGGCAATGCGACCGGCCAGTCCCCGGAAATCGAGATCGTAAGCGCGGTGGATGAACCGGTGACAGATATTCATTACCAGCTATTCAACGGCTACGGCGACGGTAACTGGCGGCCAGACGATCGCATTTCCTTGCAGGAAGCATGCCTTGTGGCGTACCGCCTGATTGCCAACGGCGGCAACACTTGGCTGGAACGCGGCACGGTGATGGTACCGGACTATGCGTACACCATCCCGGAGGAAGCGAAGTATTTCGTGTCCATCGGTGTGCTGCCTGCCAGTGTGTTTGACACGACGCAAATGACCGAGGATACAGACTATGAAGTGAACTATGACATCACGAAAAATGGCTATCTTCGCATTTGGGCGACGGCGGCGCAGCTCAATGCGCTGGTGAAGTACGTCACGGGTACGAACGCCGGTGTGAGTGGCGATGTGTCCCGACTGACGTTTGCCAAGGTGATCTGCCAGCTCACCGGACGCGACACCAGCCCGGATACCATGGGTTACAGCGGCAATATTCAGTATTATCCGGATGTCACTTCGTCTGTCAATCTGGTGACCGAGGTCTCGCATGAGCATGACTATATGCTGGATGCAGACGGAAACGAATACTGGATTTAAGCGGTAGAACAATAGGAAAATCCCCCGTTTGCGAAAACGGGGGATTCCTCTTTTGTCAAAGATTGTTCAGTTCTTCGGCGGTAAGGATATTGAAAAGTTGGATAACGTAGATTTTTTGTCCGCGAACATAGGCGGATACAGCAGCAGTTTTGGAACGGGTGTTCAGCATGTTTTCCCTATGTCCGGTTGAAGCATACCACATATTTAGATTTTCTTGGGCATAGCCGGGAAGGATGGTCAATAGTGCGTTTTCGGTATTGCAGCCTTTGCCGACCGTGGCAAAAACACTGCCGTCCGGGCGCATGTGTGCATCATATAGTTTATCATCATAGGCGCCGACCAGTTCTTTTGACCGTATATCCGCCCATTCCTGTACTTGAAGGGAGTAGGCGAAGCGGTCTAAGCCGTTTTGCTCGCGCAGGTCATTGATGGCGTCAAAGGTGGCGTTGGATAGATCGTAATCCCAGTAACCGCCGTATTCGTCCACGGCAGAGTGCCCGGTTGGGCGTTGTTCTATTTCGTTTGTGACGATCTCGGCAGCACTTGTGTTTTCGCTGTTGGCGGTATCCTCCGGCTCGATATCCGGTATTGGCTGTTTGTCTGGTTCATTTGTGTTGATGTCATTTAGAACGGGTTCAGCGTTCATCAGCATTGTTGCCACTTCGGCACGGGTAGCGGTGTCCTGCGGGTTGATCTTACCGTTTGAACCGTTGATGATGCCTTTATTGACGCACCAGCTCACCGCTTGGGACGCATACCGCGATACGGTGTGGTAATCTGTGTAGTCGTAATATTTATCAGGAATGAAATCGGTGTTTGTATCGATGTGTAGACTTTGTGCGTAGGTGAACAGCATTTTTGCAATTTGCTCGCGCGTGACCGGCGTGTCCGGGAAAAACCGGCCGTTTCCGATGCCAGAAACGATACCTTCACCGTTCGCCCATGAGATATAAGGCGCATAGTAGGCGGTTGCTGGTACGTCTGAAAAGGACGTGCCGGTATGGCTTTCGGTGTCCACTTCTGCCAGACGGCCAAGTACGGTGACAAACATTCCCCGCGTCATGGGTTGGGACGGTGAAAATGTAGTTGCCGAAGTGCCGTTGAACAGGTTGTTTGAGACAGCATAGTTCACAGCATCGTAATACCAATCTTCAGGGTGGACATCTGTAAAACTCGTTAGGGCGGTAGCATGGATAGAACAAGCCATGGTTGCCGCACATAAAACGGAAACAAATCTCTTTTTCATCTAATCACCCGCTTATTTGTAACTATTACTATTGTAAAACAAAATGATGTTTGCGCCAATGGGTAATTCGCTTTTTTGACATGTACTGAAAAGAAAAGAAATATGCTAATAGAAACTATTTCTTTCAGGAGGAAAGCCCATGAATGTAGGATATGAGAGCACACAAAGGAAAGTACTTGTGGATGGCCTTCCTTTTACAATAGATAATCTTTCTCCTTGTTATCTCACAGAAGAACGTGAAATCATCAAAAAGGATATTGAAAACAAACTGTTTGATATTTTTTTCAAATACAATCAGGGATAGCATTGCTTTGTACTTGGCGGCCGCTTATAATTAAATCATAAGCAGCCCCGTTTCTATTGAAAAGGGGTACAACCGTGAAAATAGAAGCTATTTATACACGCCAGTCTGTCGATCGGATAGATAGCATTTCCGTGGAAAGTCAGGCAGAATATTGTGCAAGGGAGTTGATAGGAAACAACTATAAAATATATACCGATAAAGGATATAGTGGTAAAAACACGGACCGACCTGCCTTTCAGCAAATGATGCAAGACGTTGTTGCAGGAAGAATTGAGCGCGTTATTGTTTATCGGCTTGACCGTATCAGTCGCTCCGTCTTAGACTTTGCTAATGTGATTGATGTTTTCCAAAAATATTCTGTCAGTTTTTCCAGCACCATGGAGAAGTTTGATACTGCCTCCCCTATCGGTAAAGCAATGTTGATGATTGTAATGATTTTTGCCCAACTCGAAAGAGAAACCATACAGCAGCGTGTGATTGATGCTTATGCGTCCAGAAGTAAACGCGGATTCTATATGGGCGGGCGTATCCCCTATGGTTTTACGCTCAAAGAAATTACAATCGACGGTATTCGGACGCATTGCTATACTCCACTCGAAGTGGAAAGTACTGTCATCCGGCAAATCTTTTCATTGTATGCACAGCCGCAGGTTTCTTTGGGTGACGTTGTAGATTACCTAAAAGCACACAATATAAAGAACCGTAAGGGCGAGCCTTTTAATCGATCTCGAATACGGGACTTGATTGTAAACCCTGTATATGTAAAATCTGATTACAGTATTTACAGCTTCTTTAAAACACAAGGGGCAGAAATCATCAATCCGGCAGAGGATTTTATCGGTACAAACGGTGCATATCTGTATTCGGGCGATTCAACGAAACGGAAAACCGTTTCCCTGAGCGGGCATACATTGGTGCTTGCGCCACATGAGGGCGTTATTGATTCTGACATTTGGATTCAATGTCGTACAAAATGCTTGCATAATCAATCTGTTGCCAAACCAATGAAAGCACACCGAACATGGCTTGCGGGTAAACTCAAATGTGGTTGCTGCGGACACGCTCTTGTTGCTAAAGTACAGCCGCGTAAGCATAAGCCGGATGTACGCTATTACTTGTGTAGTTATAAATATGCTACCAAAGGTGATTGTACATTCGGTTCGTTGAGAGCGGACGATATAGATGCGTTGATTTATGAAGAAATGCGAAATAAACTTTCTGAATTTTCCGTTTTGTCAAAGAAACAACCGGAAACAAACCAAGGTGTTTGTCGTTTGCAATCGCAAATAAAGGAAGTCGATCAGGAAATACAGGCGCTTGTTCAGCAGGTTTCTTTGGCAAGCGCGGAGCTGATGAAGTACATCAATTTACGCATCACAGAACTTGAGCAACGAAAGAAAGACCTTTGTGCTCGTATATATGATCTGGAACATCAACCACAGGTAGATACACAGGAAATAACAGAATATTTGCAATGCTGGGATCAGCTATCAAACAGTGATAAAGTTTCCGTAGTAGATTGTTTAATTGAGTCTATTTATGCATCCAAAAATGGATTGAAAATCACTTGGAAAATATAACGGGGATTCCATTCCCTGTTGTGCGCTTCGGCGATGCGTTGCGTGTGGTACAGGATCATCTGGACAGCAAAAACTACTATGCATTCAACCCCGCGGTGGACCTGCGCAAATCTGCGCGCAAAACCACAGCGTCTGCGGAGACGGATACCGCCGCCACATCAGACTGACAGTGTATTCAGACGCAAAAACGCGGTGTGAAGATTAAATAGCGGCAGCGAGAAGGGTGCTGATGGAATCGTCAGCACCCTTTTTGACTGGAAAATGAGCGACAGCTGGCACACGGATAATTTGCTGAACGAATACGCTTTTTGTGCAGTATTTCGCTTGACATGCAGAGAGAGACAGACTATAATGAACAATGTTCATATTGAGGTGATGGAATGAATACAGTCGTAACATCCAAAGAAGAAATTCTGAAAACGAGCCGGGAACTGATGCAGCAGCAAGGATGGTCAGCGGTCAATATTCGCTCGGTCGCGGCGGCATGTGGTGTTTCGGTCGGGTCAATATACAATTATTTTTCCAGCAAAACAGAATTGGTCGGCGCTATTGTAGAAAGCGTTTGGTGCGAGATCTTCCATCGTCCGGAGGATGAGGCGGTATTTCAGGATATCCGGACATGTATTGCCTGGATGTATGAGCGCATGGAATATGGCTGCAAACGATATCCCGGTTTCTTTGCGATGCATTCGCTGGGCTTTATGCAGGAGGATAAACCGGATGGAAGGCGGCGGATGCAGCAAACCTGGCAGCATATTTTAGACGGATTGTGCGCGGTTTTGAAGCGGGATGTCAATATTCGGCCCGATGCCTTCGATGAACAGTTCACAGCCGAGAAGTTCGCAGATGTGCTGTTTTCCCTGATGCTGTCTGCATTGCAGCGGCAGGAATATGACTCCTCGGTCGTTTTGGAAATTGTTCGCAGGACGCTTTATTGATGAAACTCCACTCCGTCGAGTTTTTGTACGGAAAACTGAACCGTGTTCATAGGAAAGGAGACAAGATATGAAAGTGAAGCGCAATACACTGCTGCTCATTGCCTGCCTGGTATGGTGCGCAGCGGGATTTAATATTTTCCGTATCGGCGTTTTGGCCTACCCGGCGTATGTCACGGTATGGAATTTGCTGCTGTCTGTGCTGGTTTTCGCCATTTTTCAAAAGTTTATCTTTGGGAAACTGGTGCAGAAACATACGGCGCGGATCACTGGTTATGCAGAGGAGCGGCAGTTTTTCCTCAAGTTCTTTGACGGAAAGGCTTTCGGTATTATGGCGGTGATGATGACCGGAGGAATCGGTCTGCGGGTGTCCGGCATCGCGCCTGACCGGTTTATTGCCGTCTTTTACTCTGGACTCGGCGCCGCGCTGCTGCTGGCCGGCGTTTGGTTTGGCTGCAACTATGGCAAAGCAGCCTTGGCCGCTGTCAGGGTGCAGGAACGAGCGGAAGGAAAGGATGTGTAACACATGCAGGCAATTATGGAAACACTTTTTGATATTGTATATTTGTCTTTGGTTATCATCGTTGGGATTTTAATGATTCGGGGCAGTAAGGGTAACCGCCAGTTCCGTTTGTACGGATGGATGGCTGTCATATTGGGGAGCGGCGATGCCTTTCATCTGGTGCCGCGTGCGGTGGCTCTTTGCACGACAGGTCTGGAAAACTATACGGCTGCGCTGGGGCTTGGAAAGTGCGTCACTTCCATTACTATGACCATTTTCTATGTGCTGCTGTATCATGTCTGGCGGCAGCGGTATCAGGTTGCCGGACACGGTGGTTTAACGGCAGCGGTGTACGGTCTGGCGGGACTGCGCATTGTCCTGTGCCTGATGCCGCAGAATCAGTGGCTGCGCGCGGATGCGCCGCTCTCGTGGGGGATTTACCGGAACATTCCGTTTGCGCTTTTGGGGCTGCTGGTAATCGTACTGTTCTATCAGGCGGCAAAAAAGCATCAAGACCGTGCTTTCCGTTGGATGTGGCTGACCATCGTGCTGAGCTTTGCGTTCTATATTCCGGTGGTTTTGTGGGCCGATGTTGTGCCTGCGGTCGGGATGCTGATGATTCCCAAGACCTGCGCTTATGTATGGGCCGTACTGATGGGCTATTTCGCCATGAAGCAGGAGTGCCGATAGGGAAAAACAGAAAACGGCATAGCGAAAAGCTATGCCGTTGGTATCTAATATAATACTAGTTCTGGTGAGAGACGCCGTGGGGCGTCTCTTTTGCATTCAGTTGAGAATCTTCAGAAACAGATCCCGGTTAAACTGCTTGTGGAATTGCTCGATCTGGTCGGCAATACTCTCACAGCATTGCTTGACTTCGGGATTGGCCGTACCGTTGGCGTTGCGCTCTTTGAAAACATGTCCCCACTCGGTCAGGTCAATTTTGAAAATGAAGTTGCTCGGAATGCTCAGCATATATAGCCCGCGCTTGACGTCCGGGTTGTCCGCCATATCCTCCCGGATATACCCGTTGACCGCCTTGACGTATTTGACACCATCGTGCTCGATGGTCTGCGGCACCGCAAGGCCAAGCTCTTGCAAGGCAAGATCGGTGGGTAGGATTTTGTCCTGATACCATGCCGACATTTCATAGGAAAAGGAGGCCAGGCGCGTGCTCGAACGGATGATGCGGTTGTTAAATCGCTTGGCATGCGCGTCCCAGTCATCCTGACCGGCGCGGTGCAGTCCCTCAACGGTGACAGACATGTCGATAAACCGCAGCATGGTGGTATGTTTCCAGCCCCATTTGGTCAGCTTGTCCATCCAGTCCGCAAATTCGGAAAAAGCCTCGTCCTGTGTGCTGTCGTATTCCCGCAAGCCGCCGTCCGCACGCAGTACCGTGCGGCAAATTTCACGAATATGCAATTCCTTTTCGCGCGTCCATGAACGCTTGCTCATAAACATGGAAACAATTGCATCGTCGATACCCGAAATTTGGTTTAAATACGTTTTCATCGGTGTTCCCCTCACTTTTTTATGTTGATTATAGCATGTTTGCAATCGCGCCGCAATATCAGGCCGGAGAAATCCAAGCAAGGCGGGTCAAACCGATGCTGTGATTACGACACACCACAGCATCGGCTTGCAATCAAGCGGGGGGCATGCGCGCGGCGTAGCTATGCGTTTTCACGGAGTGCGTCGCGCAGCTTTTCCAGCGCTCGTTTTTCAATGCGGGATACATACGACCGCGAGATGCCGAAACGTTTGGCAATCTCGCGTTGCGGCAGCGGTGCGGGCATGCCGAGTCCGTACCGAAGCCGTATGATTTCCCTTTCGCGCGGGGAAAGCGATACGGCGAGCGCGCGGTGCATGGCAAGATAGCGGTCGTGTTCTTCCACTGCGGCAAGGCCGTCATCCTCGCAGCAAATGATGTCCTGCAAGGCCAGCGCATTGCCGTCGCCGTCGGTTTCGAGGGTGTCGGATAGCGATAATTCTCCCGCATTTTTCCGCTTTTGCCGGAAGTGCATCAATAACTCGTTTTGAATGCATTTGGAAGCATAGGTTGCCAGACGGATGCTCTTATCCGGGCGGAAGGTACTGACCGCTTTAATCAGTCCGATGGTGCCGATGGAAATCAAGTCATCCTGTTCGGCGCTGGAGGCGTAGTATTTCTTGACAATATGCGCCACCAGCCGCAGATTGTGCTCAATCAGCTGCTCTCGTGCTTTTTCGTCTCCTTCCTGCTGCATTTTTCGCAGCAGCTCGGCTTCTTTGTCCGGCGGCAGCGGCTTGGGGAACGACCCGTCCGCGCCCTGCACGCGCAGGACGAGAAAAAAGAATGCGCCGCCCAGCGCAAACAGGGCGGGAAACAGCATGCAAACGCACCTCACTTTTTTCAGGATACCGTTACGTTATGCATGTCGATGGCTGTCCTATGACGCAGAAAATAGGGCTTGTAATTTTGATGCGAATCCATTATAATATGGTAGTATTCATGGCAAAAATGCACGAGGAGGTGTAAGCAATGCCAGGTGCTCAGGAATACCTGACAGCGATAGGTCAATTCGCGCCGCTTGTTGTCCTGATCGTTTTGTTCTATTTTCTGATGATCCGTCCGCAGCGTAAGCGCGATAAGGCCGAACGCGAGATGCGCAGTTCGATTGATGTGGGCGATGAAATCTCCACGATCGGCGGTTTTATCGGCCGTGTTGTCAGCGTGAAGGATGATGTGCTGGTAATCGAAACGTCCAGCGATCGTACCAAGCTCAAGATTTACCGTTGGGCGATTCGCGGCAAGGAGGCTCCGGCGACGGAAACGGTCGAGGCGCCCAAGGATGCGGATAAGAACGCAAAGTAATAAACCGGTTTCTTGCCGAATAGGATAAAGCAAAATCATTCGGCGGGAGGATGCGTAAGTTATGAGAAAAACCAATGAAGGACCTTCGCCCGTCGGCGTGTTGCTGTCGGCGGCAGTGGTCGGCCTGCTGGCGACCTTGCTGCTGATGCTGGTTGGTGCGATTTTTGTGCATCGTCGAGTGCTGGCGGAACCGGCAATCGCGCCGTGCGCGCTAATCTTTTTAGCAGTCGGCTGTGCAATAGCGGCGCTTATTTCGGCAAAGCGCGCTCCGGGAGGAAAATTCCTGTGGGCGATGGGCGCCGGTATTCTGGTTTTTCTGATTCTGCTGTTGGTGAGCATTATTCCGCTCGCCCAGCCGATCGATGTTGTGCGTATGGCGGTCAGCCTGCTTTGTGCGCTGGCAGCTTCGGCGATCGGCGGCTTTGCCGGCGCCAATATGCGTAAACGGAAAAAATATCGTCATTTAAAAAAGTAGGAGGGAAATTTCCATGAAGCATGTTTCTACGCTGACCTCTGCAACCCTGAAGCAGACTGCAGCACACGGCGGCTGCGGCGAGTGCCAGACTTCCTGCCAGTCCGCGTGCAAGACCTCTTGCACCGTGGCCAACCAGAAGTGCGAGCACGCGAAGTAATCGCGGGTTTTATGAAGTCAATCGCAAGGCGTGCCGGTTGCGGCGCGCCTTGTTTGTTGCGTATCGGAGGAAGATTGAAGAAATGATTCATCGTTATCAAAAAAACGGTTTGAATTTTGTGCTGGACGTCAATTCGGGCGCAGTGCATGTGCTGGACGATATCAGCTATGCGGTGTCCGGCCTGATTGATGAGAATATGGCGGATACCTGCCCGCAGCAGATTGTGGACGAGCTTTCGCAGTATCCGGCGGACGAAGTGCGCGAGGCGTACAGCGAGCTGGCGGAGCTGAAAAAAGCGGGCCAGCTGTTCGCGCAGGATGATTACATCGATGTGAGCAAATATATTCCGGTCGGCGCACCGGTCAAGGCGCTGTGCCTGCATGTTGCGCATGACTGCAACCTGCGCTGCAAATACTGCTTTGCATCCACGGGTGACTTCGGTCAGGGCCGCAAGATCATGCCGCCGGAAATTGCCAGAAAGGCGATAGATTTTGTTATCGCGCGCTCGGGCAAGCGGCATAATATCGAGGTGGACTTCTTCGGCGGCGAGCCGCTCATGGCGTGGGATACGGTTGTGCAGACGGTGGATTATGCACGCAGCCTGGAGGAGAAATTCGATAAAAAGTTCCGCTTTACCATCACCACCAACGGTTTGCTGCTCGATGAGGACAAGCGCGCCTATATCAACGGAAATATGGACAACGTTGTGCTGTCGCTCGACGGCCGTCCCGGAGTCAACGACGAGTTCCGCAAGACTGTGTCGGGCGCGGGCAGTTACGATGTCATCGTGCCCAAGTTTAAGGCACTGGTTGATGCGCGCGACCCGAAGAAGGATTACTATGCACGCGGCACGTTCACCTCGCATAATCTGGACTTTGCCGACGATGTGGTGCACATTGCCGACGCGGGCTTTGACCGCCTGTCGGTTGAGCCGGTAACGGCGGATCCCGGTTGCGGCTACGATTTAACCGAAGCGGACCTGCCCAAAATTGAAGCGGAATACGATCGCCTGACCGAAATTATGCTTGAGCGTAGAAAGGCGGGCAAGCCGTTCTCGTTCTTCCATTTCATGGTGGATTTGGATCAGGGGCCATGCGTGGTCAAGCGTCTGCGCGGCTGCGGCGCAGGCTACGAATATGTGGCCGTTACGCCGGATGGCGATATCTATCCCTGTCATCAGTTTGTCGGCAAGGACGAGTTTAAGCAGGGCAGCGTGCTTGACCAGTCGTTCGATATGGACATTGCGGCCAAGTTTGCGGGCATGAACATTTATACCCGCCCGAAGTGCCAGAAGTGCTGGGCGAAGTTCTACTGTTCGGGCGGCTGCTCGGCGGCAAACTACAACATGAATCATGATATGAATGATTCTTATGACCTCGGCTGCGAAATGGAGCGTAAGCGATTAGAATGTGCAATTTATCTGAAAGCGGCGGAGAAAATTTGCGCAGATTAGTCATTGCTCCAAAAATGTATCAAGAAACCGTAAAAGTCGTTGCGGACACCTGCAAAGCTGCCGTATAATGACTACTGTATTTTCAATGTCCCTCTGTGAAGGAGATGATGATATGCCGCAGAACGTATTGGTGTCCGTGCTGGGTGAGGGGGAATATCTGCCCCATCTGGTTCGTGCCATTCTGGAAAAAGAGGTAATCCCTGCGCGCAACCTGTTTCTGTCCTCTAAAAATCAGGTGGCTTGTCAGGCGGCCGAGGGCTATGATGTGCGCATCTGTGAGGATGACCTTTCCGCTGTGATTAAAAGCGAAATCGTTTTGGTGACGGCGTCCAAGCGTGAAATGCCAACCCAGTTGGCCATGATCTCCAGCAGTTCGCAGAAGCGTTTGGTGGTGAGCGTGTGCGATAGCGAAAAGGTTGACTTGGCTTATCTGGCCGATCGCATTGCAGCCGCAACCGAGCTGATTGCCGCCGTGCTGCATCGGGACGAAAATGGAAAGCTGTACGCAACCTATGAGATCAGCCAGAAGGCACGCCTGTTCCTGCATCAGCCGTGCCGCGATTTGGTCAACGCCATGTGTGATCGGATCAATGAAATGGGCTGAGTTCTAAAACGGTCAAACCGGGAATATGCTGTATCATGACCTTCCACGAGGGGGAGACGGATGAATAAGCAGCATATTCTCGGTTTTTTTGATGATCTGGTGCGCACGCCCGCATTTCTTTTTCTGTGCGCGATGTTTTTGTGCGGTGCGGTCGCGGGCGGGCTGACCGGTCTGCGTGCCAGCGAAGGGGACAGTGCAGTGGAGCTGACGGTGTTTCTGGCGCAGCTGCCGGGACAGGCACTCAAAAGCGTGCTGTGTGCGCTGTTGTGGATCGTGCTTGCGCCGTTGTGCGCGCTGCTGCGGCCTGCACCGCTGTTCCTATCCGCGGTGGTCGCCGCACGCGGCTTTGTGCTCGCGTTGACGATGGCGGTCGGGCTGGGGCAGGAGGAAGGAGCACTGCTGTCCCTCGGCATGGCGGCATTGCCCGCGATGCTGGGCGTGCCAGCGCTGCTCGCTGCCTGCTCAATGGTGTGGCAGAGCGGGGAGGCAATGGGACGGTATTCGCTGCGCGCCTGCCGCGCACCGTTTGCGGTGTGCCTGTTGCTGGCGGCAGCGGGCGCGCTGCTGCGCGTGACCTTCGCCTTGCTGTGGAACATATAACAAGAGCCGGACGCAGATGCGTCCGGCTCTTGTTCACTTGGCTGGGCAAAGCTGCGGGGAGAGAAAAGCCGCGCTTGCCGAGGGATTGTCATACATACAGATAGTCCGCCATGACAGGCTGCAAGCCGCGGGACTGAATGGCCTGATAAACCTCGTCGACCGAGCGGCTGTCCGAAATCTCAAACTGCTCATCGCCCTTGTCCTCGCCCGAGTGGCCGCCGATGCCGACATCCACGCCAGCGGAAATCTTGGTCGCGGCGATGCCGATAATGTGGTCACGGAAGCCTGCGCGCTCACGTGTTGAGATGGTGATGGATGCGAACGGCATGAAGATACGGTAGGCGCATACAACCTGTAATAGCTGTGGTTCATGCACATCCTTAGGATTGATTTTGTCATTGTTGATAATCGGGCGCAGACGCGGGCAGGAGAAGGCAATCTCCGCATGCGGATACTTGCGCTGGAGGAGATAGGCGTGCAGACCGGTTGCAAAGGCGTCCTTGCGGAAGTCGGAAAGGCCCAGAAGCGCCGCAAAGCCCACGCCGCGCATACCGCCCATCAGGGCGCGCTCCTGCGCGTTTAGGCGATAAGGGAAAATGCGCTTGTGTCCGCCAAGATGTAGGGTCTGATACTTATCCGCATCATAGGTCTCCTGAAACACGGTGACGTAATCTACGCCGCACTCGTGCAGATAGGCGTATTCGTCGACGTTGAGCGGATAGATTTCAATGCCGATAACGCGGAAGTACTTGCGCGCGAGCTTGACCGCTTCGCCGATGTATTCCACCGGCGACATCGTGCGGCTCTCGCCGGTCAGCAGCAGGATTTCCTGCAGGCCGGTTGCGGCGATAGCCTGAAGCTCCTGCTCGACTTCATCCATGTCGAGCTTGGCGCGGCGGATTTTGTTGTGGCAGTTGAAGCCGCAGTAGATACAGTAGTTTTCGCAATAGTTGGCGATGTACAGCGGAGTGAACATCTGCACCGAGTTGCCGAAATGCTTGCGCGTCTCCATCTGTGCGCGCTGCGCCATCTGTTCAAGGAAGGGCGCGGCAGCAGGGGAGAGCAGCGCGGCGAAGTCCTCGGGCTGGAGCACATCGCGGTTTAAAGCGCGCTGTACGTCGGCGGCGGTGTAACGCTCTGCATCGTAGGCGTTCATGCGGGCGATAACCTCGTCCTGGATTTCCGAGCCGATGTTGTCCATGCCCGGCTGGTAGGCCATGTGGTCGGTTTCGGCGGTGATATATTTTGCGGAGATGGCCTCGGTTTTGGTTTGTTGCATCATCATTATCCTTTCCTGTTTTGTGCTGCCTTTCAGACAGCGGGAGGCATGCCGCTGCGCGCGGCGGGCGCACAAAAAGGAGACAACCTGCGGTTTTCCCCTTCTTGTGAATCAACCCTTTTCCCTTGAGGGCGCGCTGCGCGCGCAGAGCAGGGTTCCGGTTTGCGCTTGCCGCCCGGTTTGCTGGTTAGAACAGCAAGGGCGGCTGCCGCCCCGGGGGCGTCAGTCGCGCAAAAAACCGGTCAGCGGGGAGGATGCCGAGGCGCTCTCGCGCACGCGGCCGAGTCCTGCCAGATACGCCGTGCGTCCGGCCTCAATTGCCTTTTTGAATGCTTCTGCCATCGCCGGAATATCGCCCGCCGTGGCGATTGCGGTATTGGCCATCACAGCCGCCGCGCCCATTTCCATCGCTTCGCACGCCTGCGAGGGACGGCCGATGCCGGCGTCTACGATAATCGGCAAGTCGATTTCGTCAATCAGGATTTGGATGAACTCGCGTGTAGCAAGTCCCTTGTTGGTACCAATGGGTGCGCCGAGCGGCATCACACAGGCCGCGCCCGCGCTGACCAAGTCGCGCGCAACGTTTAGGTCGGGATACATGTACGGCATGACGACAAAACCCTCTTTTGCGAGGATTTCGGTTGCACGGATGGTTTCCTGATTGTCCGGCAGCAGGTATTTGCTGTCGCGCATGATTTCGATTTTGACAAAGTCGCCGCAGCCGACTTCGCGCGAGAGACGTGCGATACGCACCGCTTCGTCCGCGTTGCGCGCCCCCGAGGTATTGGGCAGCAGAGTAACGCCCTTCGGGATATAGTCAAGGATGTTCGCTGTGCCACCTTCGTTGGCGCGGCGCAGCGCGAGCGTGATAATCTGTGCGCCTGCATTGTGTACGGCGGCGTTGATTAAATCGAGCGAATATTTGCCTGAGCCTAGAATAAAGCGGGAGGTGAATTCGTGTCCGCCCAGAATCAGCTTATCTTCCATTGTTTTTTCTCTCCTTCTTATCATATCTTATGCTCATGGTTCGGTATATCCAAGCAGCAGTCGCAGCACCATAGTCGCTTGCTGCGCAGCGCAGACGGCGACACGCGGCGCCATCAGGCCAATACCGTTCGCAATGTCACTTGTTCCGTCGCCGCAGACGTAAAGCCGACCGAAGCGGCGCTCGGTGTGCATCAGGTTGGCTGAACCGCAGCCCGCCATGCCGCTGCCCGAAACAATAGGCGTGTCCGGCAAACGCTCCAGCAGTGTTTCAATCAGCATGGCCTTCTGGTCCGCGCGGTCGAACGCTTCGCAGACCACATCGCAGTCTGCAAACAGGGGCGCGGCATTGGCCGGAATGACGCGCTCGGTGTGCGGTTCGTATTGCAGATAGGGGTTGATGGCTTCCAGTTGTTCGAGCAGCGCCAGCGTTTTGGGAATACCGATGTCCTTCATCGTGTAGTGCTGCCGGTTGAGGTTGCTGATTTCCACCGTGTCGAAATCCACCAGCACCAGCCGTCCTACCCCCAGCCGCGCCAGATGCACGGCGATGTTGGAGCCAAGTCCGCCCAGTCCCGCGATGCCGACCGTAGCATGGTCGAGCTTTTGCTGGATGTCCGCGCCGTGCCGCTCGACGAGCGCGGCGTGCAGTTCTTCTTTGGTCAAATGCATGATTTCAGCCTCCGCCGACAAACTGTACAATTTCAATTGTATCGTCCTCGTGCAGTTCCTCTTGTGCAAAGCGTGCGCGCGGCACAATTTGTCCATTGCGCTCGACCGCGACGCGCTGCGGGTCGTGTCCGCGCTGCTCCAGAAGAGACAGCACAGTCATACCTGGGGAACAGGTGCATACTTCGCCGTTTATCTTCATAAAATCCCTTCTTTCAGGCAATAAAAATACCCCGGTTCCACCATGCGGTAAAACCGGGGCATTGAGTTTTTGCGATGCGACAGCTTCCCTACGATGGTGCTAACCAACAGGTTCAAAAGGTTAGGCTCTCGCCCTCTCAGCCGCTCATCACGGCACCCTTGCTTGCAAATCCAGTATAGACCAGTGAAAAGTGGTTGTCAAGGCGCAAATTCTCTGCTACAATAAAAGAAAACAAATGTTCGATGGGAGGGGATGCCGTGGAGCGCACGATTTTGCACTGTGACTGCAATTCGTTTTACGCATCGGTCGAGACGCTGCTTGACCCGACGCTGGCGGAAGGACCGAGTGCGGTCTGCGGCGACCCGGAGAGCCGCCACGGTATCATCCTTGCCAAAAACGAAAAGGCCAAGGCATTCGGTGTGCAGACGGCGGAAACCATCTGGCAGGCAAAACGCAAATGTCCTGATTTGCGGTTGGTACCACCGCACCGCGAGGAATACGTCAAGTATTCGCGCCGCTGCAACGAGCTGTACCTGCAATATACCGATTTGGTCGACCCATTCGGCATTGATGAATCCTTTCTCGACGTGACCGGCTCGATGCACCTGTTCGGTACGGGTGAGCAGATTGCGGATGAACTGCGCCGCCGTATGCGAGAGGAAATTGGGCTGACGATTTCGGTCGGCGTGTCATTCAACCGCGCGTTCGCCAAGCTGGGCAGCGACTACAAAAAGCCGGACGCAACGACCGTCTTTTCGCGCGAGAACTTCCGGGAGCGCGTCTGGCCGCTGCCGGTCAATACGCTGCTGTATGTTGGCAGGCGTGCCGCGGCGCGGCTCGACGGACTGGGTGTGCATACGATTGGCGACTTAGCCGCGTGTGAGCCTGCATTTGTGCACGGCATTTTCGGCAAGCAGGGGGATATGCTGCTGCGCTATGCCCGCGGTGAGGACGATGAGCCGGTGCGTTCGTTTTATGCCGAGCGTGAGGTCAAGAGCGTGGGAAACGGCATGACCTTTGCGCACAATCTTCTGGGCGAAGAGGCGTGCCGCATGGGATTGACCGTGCTGTGTGATAACGTCGGCCGCCGCCTGCGGGCGCGCGGGATGGTGTGCCAGACCGTGCAGATTGGCATCCGCGACCCGGAGTTTCACAACCGTTCACGGCAGATGACGCTGGCGCAGCCGACCAACTCCACCCGCGTGCTGTTCGAGACATCGCTTGCGCTGCTGCGCGCGCATTGGCCGATGGACAAGCCGGTGCGGCTGCTGTCGGTTACGGCGGCCAACCTGCTGTCGGAGAATCAGGCTTGTGAACAGCTTTCCCTGTTTGACAGTCCGCAGCAGACACAGACGCGGCAAAAGCAGCGTGAGCTGGATAAGACCGTGGACGCATTGCGGCAGCGGTTTGGAAACCACTCGGTCATTTTTGCAAATTCTGTTTATAAACCAAAAGAAAATAAGAAAAAAGATGAAAAAGAGCCATGAAAAAATCATGGCTCTTTTTTTGTCCATGCCTGACGCAGCAGTGCTGCGGCCTGGTCGATTTGCGTCTCAGTCATACCGGCGTAACCGAGCACCAGCGTCGCCTTGGGCGGTTGAACCGGCGGCGTGTAATAAGCGGACAGGCCGTACACTCGTACACCGACGGCCGCAGCCCGTTCCATCAGCTCACGTTCCAGCATGCCGTTTCGCATATGCAGCAGCAGGTGCAGGCCTGCTTCCGAGCGGGACACCTCATGCGGGAGGTCGGCCAGTTCCCGTGCAAGCGCCGCCAGAAGCGCATCGCGCCGCGCCTGATATACCTTGCGGCTACGGCTGATGTGCCGCTCAAAGGCGCCGGTGCGCAGAAAGGCTGCAAGTGTGTGCTGCTCGAAACTCGGTACGGTCGAGGAGTAGAGCGAGAACCGCTCACGGTAGCGCGCCATCAGCGCGTCCGGCAGCACCAGATAGCCGATACGCAGGCCGGGTGCAAGGCTTTTGGCAAAGGTGTTGACGTAGACCACCCGTCCTGCACGGTCAAGCTCGCCCAGAGCGGGGATGGGACGCGAGGCATAGCGGAATTCGCTGTCGTAGTCGTCCTCAATGATATAGCGGTCGGGCGCAGCGGACGCCCAGCGCAAAATTTCCAGTCGCCGTGCGGCGGGCATGACCGTGCCGAGCGGGAAATGATGCGAGGGGGTCAGGTACACGACTGATGCGTCGGATGCCGTCAGTGCGTCCGCGCGCAGACCGCTTTTGTCCAGCGGCAGGGGACGTACCGCTGCGCCGCCCGCGGCGAAAATCTGGTATAGCTTGCGGTAGCCTGGATTTTCCAGCCCATATACCCGGTCGCGCCCCAAAAGCTGGATGACCAGCTGCATGAGATATTCCGAGCCGGCGCCCACCAGAATGTTGTCGGGTAAAACGTTGATGCCGCGGAAGTCATATAAATAGCGCGCGATTTGCTCGCGCAGTTCGAGTGCACCACAGGGGTCGGTCGCGCGCAGCAGGCGGTCGGAATATTCGCTCAGCACGCTGCGGCTGAGCCGCGCCCATGTGGAGAACGGAAAACAGCCGTTGTCCACAATATTGGTGCGGAAGTCGTAAAGATAGTGCTTTTCTTCTGCGGGAGGCGGCTGTACTGCGGCGCGGGGTGCTTGCGTCTGCGCGGGCACGGCCAGTTGCCGCTGCACAAAGTAGCCGCGCCGCGGCGCAGAGGCGAGATATCCTTCAGCCAGCAGCTGGCCATAGGCGGTTTCGACCGTGATTTGGCTGACATGCAGGTTGGCGGCGAGCTGGCGCTTGCTGGGCAGCCGGTCGCCGCCTGCCAGTGCGCCCGACATGATATCCGCGCGCACCGCACGGTATAGCTGTTCGTACAGCGGGGTCTTGCTGTGCGGGTCAAGATGATAGGTGAGCATGATGCATTCCTCCGTGATGGGGCAAGCGAGAGAGAAAAATCCCTCCAAACTGGCATTGCTGTTTTTACAATACCAGTATGGAGGGATAATGTCAAATCAAACCTGCCGTGCGCAGGATAAACAGGATGGCGGTCAGCGTAATTGCGCTCAGCGCCGTGCTGAGTACGACGATGGACGCAGCCAGCACATGGTCGCCGCCCATATTTTTGGCCATGACATAGCCGGATACTGTGCTCGGCGCGCCGCACAGGATGACCAGTGCGACCATCGCCTGGTCGCGGAAGCCCATCCATGCCGCAATGGGCAGGAAAATAACCGGCAGCAGAATCAGCTTGATAAAGGTTGCGGCGCACGTCGGTGCAAGTTTTTTGATGGCCTTGGCGCCTTCAAAGCCTGCGCCGATGCTGATGAGTGCGACCGGCGTGGCGCAGGAGGCCAGCATATCCAGCCCCTTGGACAACATGGGCGGGAAATCCACTTGCAGCAGCGAAAACGGCAGGCCTGCCAGAATACCCAGAATGATTGGATTGGTGATGATGCCGCCCAGTGTGCGCGACACGATGCCCTTGCGCTGGGCATTTTTGGCGTCCGGCGCGGTGACGGTCAGCACCAGCACGGAAAAGATGTTGTACAGCGGTACGCTTGCGACAATCATCAGCGGTACCAGACCCGCGTCTCCGTACAGGTTTTGCACGAATGCTACGCCCAGAATCGCCTGTGAGCCGCGAAACGCACCTTGTGTGAACGCACCAACCATGCTTTTATCCGGCAGCAGCTTTGCCGCGCCGAACCAGATAGCGAAAAAGTAAACTACCGTGACGCCTGCGCAGAACAGGAAAAACCGAAGGTCGAACTGCTCGGTGATGCGTCCTGCTGCAATGTCGCGGAACAGCAGAACGGGCAGCAGTACCTTGAACGAAAGTCGGTCGAGGTCGGCTAGCGTCTGCTGCGAAAAAAATGCCGGCCGCGCAGCACACGGCCCAGCAAAATGATTGCAAAAATAGGGACGGTTGCGTTGAGGCAGAAAATCAGATTATCCGTTGTATTCCCCTCCCATGGCGGACTCCTCCTGCCGGAAGAAATCCTGCAATTTTTCCAGACTTTGCGCGAGTACTGCCGCCTGTTCGGGCGACAGTGTTTCCATCACGGACGCAATCATGCGCTCGTGGAACGCCTTGTGATATTCATAGGCAGCGCGGCCTTTTGGCGTAAGTGTGATGTTGACTACGCGCCGGTCGGTGCTGCTGCGTGCGCGGCTGACCAGCTCCTTCGCCTCCAACTTATCGCAGGCGACCGTCAGCGTGGCGAGCGTGACGCCGATGGACCGGGCGACCTCGCTCATACGTACCGGCTCCATCGCGCCGATTTTTTCGATGATATGAATTTCGGTAATCGAGATGGCGCTGCCCAGACCGCCCGCCATGGCGCGTTCCTCAATTTTGTTGATGCGGCCGAATACATCGACCAGAAAGGAGTTGAGCTGTTCCGCGCTGGCCATATCCGCACCGCCTTTCTGATAATTCGCTAAGCTAACCTAAATATTAGCATAGCTAAGTGAAAAAAGCAACAAAAAGCCGTCTGCTTCGACAGCAGTACGGTTTTGCTTTTTCTGTTGAGTGCGGCGGCAATTCATTGTATAATGAAGAAAACAAATGTTCTATAAAGGAGTGGGGACGTGATGGATTTGCTGCAAGGGCTCAATCAGGCGCAGCGGGAGGCGGTCACCGCGACGGAGGGCTTTGTGCGCGTGATTGCGGGGGCCGGTTCGGGTAAGACCCGCGCGCTGACCCATCGGTTCGCCTATCTGGTGTGTGAGCTGGGGATTCTGCCGGGGAATATTCTGTGCGTCACCTTTACAAACAAAGCGGCGGCCGAGATGCGGCAGCGCATCCATCAGCTGACCGGAGATAACGACACCGGCTTTATCAACACCTTTCACGGCTTCTGCGTTTCGGTTTTGCAGGAGGACAGCTATGCGGTGCAGTATCCCAAGAACTTTCTGGTGCTGGACAACACGGATATCGATGCGATGCTGCAAATCATCTATGAAGAACGTGGATTGACGCTGCGCAACATGACCTTTTCCGATGCGCGGGATATGATTGAGATACGCAAGCTGTTCAAGGACCCGACGTATTACGAGGACATGATTACCTTGCCGCTGGATACCTTGCGGGAGAAGTACGAGCGGGCGACCTCCACCACGGACATCATTTTCTACGGCTATCTGTATCAGGAGAAAAAGTGTTTCGGGCTGGATTACAATGATTTAATCAAGTTTTCGCTGTATATCTTTCATGAGCATGCGGATATTCGCCGCAAGTGGCAGCAGCGGCTGGAATACATCATGATTGACGAATTTCAAGACATCGACCAGCTGCAATATGAGCTGATGGAGGTGCTCTGCGGATATCACAAAAACCTGTTTATCGTAGGTGACCCCGACCAGACAATTTACACCTGGCGCGGCGCGAACGTCAAATACCTGCTGGACTTTGACAAAGCGTTTCCGGGTACGAAAACCATTATGATGATGCAGAATTACCGCTCCACACCACAGATTTTGGCGGCTGCGAACGCCCTGGTTGACAAAAATCAACATCGTATGAAAAAGGCGCTGCTGGCCACACTGCCGGACGGCATGCCGGTCCTGTGTCATTTCGCGCAGACGCAGGAGGCGGAAGCCGAGTGGATGGCGGAGGAGATGCAGCGTCTGCACGAGGAGGGGACGGCGTACCGGGACATGGCGGTGCTGTATCGGGCGCATTATGTAACGCGCGCGGTGGAGGAAGTGCTGCTGCGGGAAAAAATTCCGTATACCATTTACAGCGGCGTACAGTTTTTCAGCCGCATGGAAATTAAGGATGCGCTCAGCTATCTGCGCATGATTGTCTATCAGGATGATTTGTCCTTCCGGCGCATTGCCAATGTACCCAAGCGCAATTTGGGCAAGCGTCGCATGGCCTTTTTGCAGGAGTATGCGGAGCAGCACGGCTGCACGTTGTATCGCGCCTTGCAGGACAATATCGAGGATGCGCTGTTCAAGGGCACGCGCGCACGGCAGTTTGTGTCGCTTGTGCAGTCCTTTGCCGAGGGATATGAGGGACGGCCCGTGTCCGAGGTTTTGTCGGCGGTGCTGAACGCAAGCGGCTATGAGGCCATGCTGCGCACCGAAGGCAGTCAGGAGCGGCTGGATAATCTTGCGGAGCTAAAGCAGTCGGTATATCTGTATGAAACCACCTGTGGCGAGGAGTGTACGCTCGAGCATTACCTGTCCCATGTGGCGCTGCTGACCAACAGCGACACCGCGGAGCAGGGGGACAAGGTCAAACTTATGACCGTGCATGCCGCCAAGGGGCTGGAATTTCCCTATGTTTTTTTGTGCGGCATGAACGAGGGGATTTTTCCTTCGCGTAAGGTACGCACGCTGCCGGGCATGGAGGAGGAACGCAGGCTGGCGTTCGTAGCACTTACGCGTGCGGAGCGGCGGCTCTATCTGTCCGAGGCGGATGGGCGTAACTTTGACGGTTCGCCGCGGTATCCGTCGCGGTTTGTGCTGGATATCGGCCGCGACGGCATGGCTTTCACCCATCCACCGCAGGAAGGGCTGATCCGCGAAACAGAGGACTATATCGCGGCTACGCAGCGCTTTTTCCCGGCGCAGGACAGCGATACCGTGTTTCCGGTTGGCCAGCGGGTCAAACACCTGCTGTTTGGCGAGGGAACCGTGCTCGAAGTGGATAGGGACAACGGAGCGCATCTGGTGCAGTTTGACGATATGCCAACTCCGCGCAAAATCTCCTTCCGTGCAAAATTGGAACGGTGCTGACGGATTGCACGCGGCACAGATGGAAAAGGCTTGTTTTCTTTGGAAAACAAGCCTTTAGTTTGCAGCAGGGCGCCGTCAAGGAGAAAGTAAAAAGCAAATATTTATTAGCATTAAAAATATATGTCTGTGCCAAGATAAAACAAAAAAGCCACTTTTGGTTTGAATGGAACGGAAAGCGGCAATAGAAGCGGTAAATCTTGATGGACTATGCTCTCGCTAAACATGTGGTGCTTGCGTGGCAGGAGATTCACGAACTTTACACCAACTCTACACTTACAGTGTAATTTAATTTGATAAAATATAACTCGAAAACTTGTTAAAATTTAGAGCAGGTTTATTTGTCATTATTATTTTATGTCTCTGGAAAGGAAGTTTGGTTGTGAAGACAAAACGCAGATTTAAAATAGCACTGGACATTATTATGTTGCTTTTAACAATTACTTTTTTTGATAAAAGCCTAATCAGCCTTGCCTATCACGAAATTGCTGGCCTTGTCTTGATTGGTTTGCTTTTAGTGCATATCATGCTCAACATCAGAATCATTTCTGCTTTGTGCAAGCGATTCGAAATAATTCCAACTGAGATAAAAATAGGTATGGCAGTAGACCTATTGTTAATTGTATGTTTTGTTTGGATTGCGGTTAGCGGGATTATGATTTCGCGTACAATTTTGACCAGCATATCATCAGATCAATTGATTTTTAAATTGGGACATATGTTTGCCGGGGGTGTCTCAATTATTCTTTTAGGGATTCACATAGGTTTGCATTTGTGCTATCGAAAATTCCCGATTATAGCCTCTGTCTTGCTCTCATTTGTTGTTTTGTGCGGTGGTGTTTATGGTGTAATGCATTCCAAACAAATAAGCTGGCTTAGCATACCGTTTTCCACCGCTGTTTCTTCTGATAATCCAAGAGAAAATAAAGCATCACACGGTGATATAAAGAAAGATCAGGATTCCGGTCTTCAAGAAGATGTATCGTATCCATCTAATATGATTCGTAAGGATAAGAACGATGAAAGAAACAATGCCAATTTGATGTTGGGAACAAATATCTCTCAAAAAATAGCAGATACCTGTATGTATTTGAGCATGATATTATCTTGGTCGGTAATGACATATTGGATTGTACGAATGAAAAGAAAAGTGATGAAAAAAGAGAAAACGCATAAATTATATAACACTTAGAAATAACCACTTTAAAATAAAGAATATTGTGTGACTGAGTTAACAGATTGCGACATAGAAAGGGCTGCGGAGAAATCTCCACAGCCTTTTTGTCGTTAATATACCATATTCAAATTTGTCGGTTTCATGACGTTCACGCATTTTCCGTTGCCATGAGCTTAGCTATTCTTATGCAACTTTGCTGTCAAAACTTTTGGGCAAAGAGCAGGCTGTTTGACCGTCTGGAAAACGGGTTCGAAAAACCGTTTGACAGACATTTGACAGACATCAGAAATCTGGAAATTCCAAGGGCTGCAAAAAGTGATGAAAAAAGCAGCTTTTCCGAAGAAAAGCTGCTTTTCGGTGGCAGCCGAAGAAGGATTCGAACCCTCACAAACAGAGTCAGAGTCTGTCGTGCTACCTTTACACAATTCGGCTGTATTCTCTTTCTGTCCTTGCGACTTGTATATTATACTATGGCAATGCGCGAGTGTCAAGTACTTTTTTTGAAAATTTTATTTTTCCAAAAGAGGAAAGGTCAACTCCTTCGAGTTGACCTCGAACCTCGTTTGATGGTTTATTTGGGGAAAGACTCAGTGGCGTTGGTGATTTCATATCGCCGGTTGCGCAGCCAAAGAATTGCGTCGGCGGAAACCATCAGGACGTTGAGCAAATAGAGAAAGAGAACCGCGTCAAAATGGTAGAGCAGTTTGTTGGCGATTCCTGCCAGATAGCCCAGAATGAGCACCAGAAGGAAGAACAGGCTTTTTCCTTGCGTGGAGCGGGATTTCCAGGAGCGCACGATGGAAAAGGGCCATGCCGCCCCAAAGCACAGCATCATCAGCGCTTCCAAACCGCTCAACTTCGGTACACTCCCTTGATGGTGGTCTGCTCCAGAATATGGCCTTCCATCTGGCGGAACATCTCATGGAACCAGAAGCCGTCCTTCAAGTCCAGCAGAGTGTCCAGTGCATAGACATGCAGTTCATAGGTGTGCGGCTCATTCGGGGGTGCCATGCCGCCGTAGCAAGCCGAGAGTTCCGGATGCTGCTGTCCGCCCTGGATGCTCACCCAGCTGTTAAGACCTTGCACAAAATCTGCATTGGCCTGGCTGTCGTTCTCCTCCAGCTTGGTGCGGGTGATGTTGGCCGCTACCCAGTGAATCCAGGAAAAGCCGCCGCTGACGGGGCAGGCATCCTTATCCTCCAGAAAAAGCGCAAAACTCTTGGCACCTTCGGGTGCTTCGAGAATCTCCAGCGGCAGGGAGTAGCTGGGTACGCCGTTTTCGTTATGATGGTCGCCGTGCTTGCCGAAGCGATCCTCAATGATTCCGTCTACAATACCATGACTGATTACCTTCATGGGAAAAACCTCCTTGTGATGTTTGACACGGTTATCATATCACAGCCCTTTTTCCGTTTAGCGTTACCGCATTTGTAATAGTAATGCATGGTTCCGGTGTGGCTCTTCCCGCTCTCGCCAACCATCATCCGCTCACACTTGCCGCAGAACAGCTTTGTAGTCAACAAAAATTCGCTCTCTTTGGCTTTCATGTGAGCCGGCGCGCGTTTATTCTTCTCCATGCGCTGCTGCACACGATAGAATAAATCTTCCGGCACAATGGCAGGAACACCGCCGGGAATGACCACATCCTGATAGCTGTACTCACCAATGTATTTGCGATTTTTCAATAGCGCATTGAAGCTGTTGGTATTGAACGGCTTGCCACGTTTGGTTGTCAGCCCGCGTGAATTGAAATCTTCGATGATAGAGCGTACTGTTGCACCTTCGGAATATCGTTCAAAGATTTCCACTACCAACGGTGCGGTTTCAGGATCCACCACCAGCTTTTGCGTCTGCTTGTCCAGCAGATAACCCAGCGGTATACCGCCGCCGTTATTCTTGCCCTTGAGGGCATTTTCTTTTTGTCCGCGATGGATCTTCTCGGACAACTCAGCGGAGTAAAACTCGGCATATCCTTCCAGCATGGATTCCAGAATGATGCCCTCCGGTCCGTCGGAGATATGCTCTTTGGCGGAAACGACTTTCACGCCGTTCTTTTTCAAAATGTGCTTGTAATGTGCGCTGTCGTAGCGGTCACGGGAGAAACGGTCGAGCTTCCAGACAAGCACGATCTCAAAAAGTCCCTTTGCGCTGTCCTTGATCATGCGCTGGAACTCCGGACGGTCAGCGGTTTTCGCAGACAACGCACGGTCAATGTAGCTGCCGACAACCGTTATGCCGTTGCGTTGTGCGTATTCGCCGCATTCACGGAGCTGACCTTCGATAGATTCCTCACGTTGATTGTCCGACGAATAGCGTGCATAAATGACTGCATTCATTCTTCATCATCCTCGTCACGTTCACCGCTTTCCAGCGCAAGTTCGGTCAATTCACGCAGTTTGTTTTGCAGGAGTGTCTTATCCGGCAGACAAAGTCTGTAATCAGCTACGAGCGTAGGTGACATACTGCGGCTCAATGCGTATTCCACAACCGCGTCATCCTTGCTGGCGCAAAGAATAACGCCAACGCTCGGATTTTCATTCGGCTTTTTTACGTCGCGGTCAAGAGCTTCCAGATAGAAATTGATCTGACCGATATGCTCCGGTTTGAATTTCCCGATCTTCAATTCAATCGGCACAAGGCAGGACAGCGCACGGTTGTAGAACAGAAGATCAATGTAAAAGTCCTGTCCGCCCACCTGAACGCGGTATTCCTCGCCGATAAACGTGAAGTCCTTTCCAAATTCAAGAATGAATTGCTTCAAATTGCCTGTGATCGCCTTGCGAAGGTTACGCTCGGAATACTGCTCCGGCAAATCAAGAAATTCAAGCACATAGGTATCAAGGATGCTGCCTCGCACATCCTGCGGTACAGATTCGGGTATCAGCTTCTTGGAGGAAAGCATATAACGCTCATAGTAAGCACTGTCCATCTGGCGTTCCAGTTCACGCTTGGAATAATGTTCCTTTGCGCACAGTGTCATGTAGAAATGCCGTTCTTCCGCAGACTTTGATCCGGACATAATGAGCAAGTGATTCGTCCAGCTGATTTGTGTCACCAGTGGTGTCACAAATTCATCGTCCTTGTAAGTCTCGTAAAACTGCTTCATACGGTAAAGTCCGCGACGGTTAAAGCCTTTGACGCCGGGATTGGCTTCGGCAATGTATGCCGCAACTTCATCAATAACCTTATCTCCAAATCCGGAATCAGCGCACAGCGAAGAAAGGTATTCGCCAACATTCCAGTACATCTGAATCAATTCCGCATTGACCGCTTTCAATGCGCGGGTGCGGGCATTGTCGATGATGGAGATGATTTCATCGAACTGTCCCGTTTTCGGGGTTAATTCCTTGCTCATGTTTTTGCCTCCCCAAGCATTTGTATCAGGGTTTTCTTTAGCTTATCGTTCATCGGAGAAGACGGATCAAAGCACATCTCCACAAATTGCGCAAGCTCAGGATTGCCCTCGCCAACCGGGGGCTTCGCCTGATACAGCTTGCCCTGCGGCTCGTCGCAGCGGGCAAAGATGTAATCCATCGAAACGTCAAAATAGTCCGCATATTTACGCAAAAGCTCCACCGTAGGCGTAGCTTGGCCGTTTTCATATCGGTTGATGCTGGACTGCGTAGAGCCGATCACATCGGCAAACTTCGCCTGAGAGATACCAATGCTCTCGCGAAGGGCACGCAGTCTGTTACTCAGTTGTTTCATTGAAGCCAACCTCCTTTTCGGGTTAACAATAGTATAATCAAAATCCGAGCCAAAGTCAACCCGGATTTTGAAGATGGATTGTAAACTTTTGTGTGGTTGTCACTTGGTCATTCGGAAGTACGGGTAGTATTGTCTTTTGCAGATGCTTCATAATATTGCTCAGTAAGTTCAGACCGTAAGAACGCATCATTCATCAGTTTCAAAAATGCATCTTTAGACTTTTTTGTGTCTAATCTGATTTTAGTCCCATCTTCGCTATACTTAAACTTTCCAGTAAGCTCCGATGTGGTTTTTGTGAATTCCACAATTGCCTCTTTAGTGATGCCTAATTTAAAAAATGGAGGTCCTTTTAAACTTTAGATATACATGTAGTTCATCCTTTTTCATGGTGGTGTCTCCATTTTTGAAATATGCGGTTCAACACCTGTCATTGTTACTTAGTTTTCAAAATATCTACAATAGCCTTTGCTATTTCTACTGCATCAGATTCTTCATTGTCTCGTCCAAAAGAAACGCGGATAGTGCCATGAGCATATTCTTTTGGAACCCGGATCGCCTGTATCACATGAGATACCTGAGTATTAACTGAGTCACATGCGGAGCCTGTAGAGATAGCAATACCCTTAAGATCGAGTCTGTGAAGTAACATTTCGCCACTTACATTGCGAATAGACACGTTTACATTGCCAGGAATATGATTGGCGCTGCCATTACGGGTAAAATCAATTCCCGACAATTTGAGCACATCTAAGAATTTATCCTCAAGTTGATGGAGCTTATTCTGCGTCTGATCCATATGGTCGCAGTTCTTTTTTAATGCTGCTGCCATGCCAACAATGGAAGCAATATTTTCTGTACCGGCTCTCATGCCATGTTCCTGTGCGCCGCCGTCAGCATACGGAAAAATTTTTGTCCCGGACTTAATATAGATAAATCCAATGCCTTTAGGCCCGTTAAACTTATGAGCCGAAGCTGACAGCATATCTACGCCGAGTTCCTTTACATTTAACCAGCTTGCGGGAACCCTTTGTTCGATCACAGAGTTCGTCTACCGTTTCCTCCCATTCCTTCAGAATCTGCGGATCCTCCTTCTTTGTCATGGCAGAACCCATCAGACGGAACGCCATATTATCAGGCAGCGAGATCTCACAGATAGGGTCAATAAATCTGCCCTTAATCTTGCCGAATTCCTTGTCACCGTCAGGGAAGATATGCATAGCATCGTGAGTGACAATCAGCATGTAAAAAGGTGCAGAACTGCTCAAATCGACAATCCTCTGGAATCCGGTAAGACTGCGCATGTTATTGCGGAAGTATTCCGTAAACTCATCCCAGATGAACATGATTGCCTTCAGATTATTCTCCTGAATGACAGCCTCAATCCAGGCAGTCAGATGATCAGCGTCCAGCTGCAGCATCTGCAAATGACGCTCTTCTGCTACCTTTGTAATCTTCGACATAAGCTCAATCAGGCTGTCACCGGTAAAGCTTTTGAGATTGGCAATAACAGCATCCGCATCTGCGCCACCGAATATCGGACGGTACGGTCCGGCAAGCAGACTGTTGAAGAAATCTTTGTTCAGAGGATCGTTAATCCACTGAATAACAGAATCCTTTAATGCTGCCTCAGTTGTATCCATACCATTTTCTTTTAACGCGTGCTGAATACTTTCCTGAATGGCAAAGACCAGACTATCATCGCCGTGAATCTTGGAAGAACCATATCGGTGAACCGTCAAAATCTTCTGCTCTCCGGTTTTCAGTTGCTGGAACTGATTATATAAATCATTGCTAAGCTGATCCGGATATTTATCAAAGTAAGCCTTTGTGTCCTCCGGCGAAGCCTCAAGCAACTTTTTCAGCGTTAATACAGCATGAGATTTACCGGTACCATAGGCACCTTCAACCCAAATGGATACTTTCTGCTTTCTGGAGAGAACACTTACAGTATCCTTCAGAAGCTTTACAAAGGTTTCATGCGGATAGAACTTCTTCCAGATATCCGGGTTGTTATTTATTACTTTCTCGTTGATCTGCGGAAAATACTCCGGATCAATGTCAAAATAGTCGCGGTATTTATCCAACATCCTGCCATCCCCCTTATCAGAACAGACTAAGAACATCCGCTGATGTCTTGTCACTGCGTAGCGATATGTTGTCCAGGTCAATCGTAAACGAGCAGTTGCTAAACTCCGGATAGTTTACACTCAGGCCGTTGAGAATCTTCTCCATCTTATCCCTGTCAATTCCGAAAATTTCCGTCGGGCTTACGCCATCACTGTCAATATCATGATTCAGGAGACGCGTCAGTGTGAACTGATAGTAACCATCGCACGCCTCTGCAAACTTATAGAGAGAGTAGAGAACGACAAGAGGCTCCGGGTACTCCCAAGGAGATCTTGTAATAGATACAACCCGATTCTTTTCTTTATATGCGTGACCCATACCAACTTCGTTGAAAGGCAAATCAATGAACCGCCCAAACGAACTCCAGATATCATTTACCCAGCTTTCTTTTGCACCATCCTGAACAAGCAAAGAAAGAGTGTACTCTTTGCTGTAGGTTTCTCCCATATTCATACGCTTAACAAACCAGTTGATTTGAGGCGTATAAGATAAGTTTGTGAGCATGATGCCCCATGCGGCAGGCTCGTCCAAACCAATCTTATCAATTATTTGAGCAGTCCTGCTAAATCCACCTTCATCAAGCAACTCTGAATCTCTCAGAAAGCGCTTGAAAAAGCTGTACATCTGTGAACCCAGAGAATGCTTCTGATCAAAATCATTTTTGTACTCAAAGTACTGCTTAAACCAGTCAGCTTTTGGAGCGTGATGTGAATAGCAGTTAAGGCTTTTATTTGCAGACATCGATAAACCTCCCTTTGGCATTTCTAAGGACTTATAAACCAAACAGCCCTTTTCAACTTTATGACATTGCGCGCAATGTACACATTGTTCGCTAATCGTTACTTTACCATTTACCATGGAAATGCAACCATTATGGCAGTCAGCTTCGCATTCTCTACACCCGATGCAACACGCCGATTTACGAAAAACATTTTTAAAGAGTTTCACAAACAACGGATTACGTTTAGAATACTCTCTATCATATCGAACCTCATAGCCATCCTTGATTGGATTCAGGGAAAAGGTAAATTCCTCATTTCGGAACAACATCCTATACGGCGACTCATCATTTAAAAGTACACCGATGGTCTTTATCCATGTTTTCCAATCTACCTTGGGATTGTGAACCTCAATTACATTCTCTGTTTTTGTGGTTTTTTCTTCATACCCCATGCTAATTGAAAGATCTCGTCCATTCTTGCGAGCTTTCCATCCGCCGTTCGCAATGAAATCCTCCAAAACATCTTTATCCGGCAGGTGTTGTTTATACAATTCTCTGATGATGTTTGCATAGGTATCAAATGAATCTGGGTAGCATTCCCTACTCATATACTCATTTCTCTCAGCAGCACGTGGACATACTAAGCATCCTGCTCTTCTGTTACCTTTCTTATATGCTTCATTTAAAATCAAGTCGTTTGCATAGATGTAGCAAAATAGTTCAGCGGAATTCCATTCAAGAATAGGATTACAGCTGTATTGCCCCTTGTGTTTTTCTCCAAGGCTATCTACGCAAGATGGCGATCGACGGCTATATCATCAAAGTGGATTACACCGAGCAAAAGAAACTGGCTGCTGCCGTCAGCCGAGTTGCAGGAAACATCAACCAGATCTGCCGCCGTATCAATCAGACAGGGCATTTCTATCCGGATGATATCGTCGAGTTGAAAGCGAAACAGTGTGAAATTTGGGAAATACTCAAGCAGTCGCAAAGGGCGGAACTATGACCACAACGGGATTATCCGTGTATGGATTTCCCGTCACCGGAT
The DNA here is from genome assembly GCF_052117165.1 of Agathobaculum sp. LCP25S3_E8. Classification (NCBI taxonomy): domain Bacteria; kingdom Bacillati; phylum Bacillota; class Clostridia; order Eubacteriales; family Butyricicoccaceae; genus Agathobaculum; species Agathobaculum sp. LCP25S3_E8. The sequence goes on along the minus strand of NZ_JBQKJR010000001.1, from coordinate 7,891 downwards.
TTTCAGAAGGTGGATAACCAGACGCTCCGGAGCGCACCGTTATTGGATTTCCGGACGTCGGTTTTCCGAACATTCACAGAGGATGAAATTCATACCCAAATCAATAAGAAATAAACTAACGCTCAATAGAGTCATCCATCAATCCAATCAATACCGTTTTTTGATGGATAGGATGGGATAGGAGGTCACAATGACACAGAATTTTTTACGATTTACTACAGAGAGCCTTTCGGCATCGTACATACCGTTCCCACGGTTTCTTATGGAGGACAGCCTTGCGGATCTATCCAACGATGCAAAGGTGCTGTATGCGCTTATGCTGGACAGAGCCAGCATTTCAAAGGTTAACGGATTCATAGAGGCAGACGGCACAATCCGTCTCTACTTCACCGTAGAACAGGCACAGAAGAAACTGCATCGAAGTCGGCAGTGTGTTACACGCATATTCCGAGAATTGGAATATAGCGGATTGATCTACCGAAAGAAACAGGGCCTTGGAAAGCCAGCGCTGATCACGCTCAATTACCCGTCCAACGCAAAGCTGATCCGCCCGAAGGAGGCGGGCGAAAATCTGTCAGGATAAAGGTCGAAAATAGGATATTTTATGCTCCACAAGAGACGCAAACGCTGAGGGGCATATCTTTACTCATCCGCGCCAAAAAAGCACCTGTGCGCCGTGAAGGGAGGAATAGAATGAAGAAAAAGAACTGCTATGATGTGAATGATGTTAACTCCGCTGAGATTCCAGAGTTTGTATATGAGTCTCTGGCAAAGAGTCTGTTGCCGGTGATTCAGAAGTATTATGAAAGCGATGAGGGCAAGCGGGCATTTGCCGAATGGAAAGAGAAAAAAGAAGCTGCGGCGAAAGATTCTACATAAACGAACCGGGAAGATTGCCATATTCGGCAGTCCTCCCGCTTTTGCGTTTACCAATCTTCAATTTCCTCGATATAAACAATAAATCCGAACCCATCTCCGATTGGATAAAGGTTCGGATTGTATTGATTTGGTGGAGACGGTGAGGATCGAACTCATGACCTCCACACTGCCAGTGTGGCGCTCTCCCAGCTGAGCTACGCCCCCATCAAAATGTCTGTCAACAGATTCTGACGACAAAATATATTATACGCAGGTTTTGTATGTATGTCAAGAAGAAAATCCAACATCTTGCAATATTCTGCGGAACTTTTTTCAAACAGACAGCAAAACACCCGTGCGTGGAGAGGGCACGGGTGTTTTGCGTTTGTAGGATAGGAATGGTTATCAATATGATGGCAATTCCGGCAAAGCCGGAAAGGCTTGCAGAAAAAATCAGCGCTGGATACGGCCCGAGCCGTCGCCGCCGGCGAGCTTCTCAACCTCGGCAACGGTTACCATGTTGTAGTCGCCCTCGATGGAGTGCTTGAGTGCGGAAGCCGCAACCGCAAACTCGACCGCTTCCTGCGTGGTCTTGCCGGTCAGCAGGGAGTAAATCAGGCCGCCGCCGAAGGAGTCGCCGCCGCCGACACGGTCGATGATGTGCAGCTCGTACTTCTTGGAGAAGCAGTACTCGTCGGACGCAACATCGTACAGCATGGCGCTCCAGCCGTTGTCGAATGCGGAGTGGGACTCACGCAGGGTGATGGCAACCTTCTCAAAGCCGAACTTGTCCGCCAGCTGCTTGGCAACCGACTTGTAGCCCTCGCGGTTGATTTCGCCTGCGTAAATGTCGGTCGCCCCGGCCTCGATGCCGAATACGTCCTTGGCGTCCTCTTCGTTGGAGATGCATACATCCACATACTGGCACAGCTCGGTCATGGCCTCGCGCGCCTGCTCGCGGGTCCACAGCTTGCCGCGGTAGTTCAGGTCGCAGGAGATTTTCACACCGTGCGCCTTGGCAGCCTGGCAGGCTTCGCGGCAGATTTCCACCACATTCGGACCGAGCGCCGGAGTGATGCCGGTGAAGTGGAACCAGTCCACGCCCTCAAAAATCTTGTTCCAATCGAAATCAGCGGTGGTCGCTTCCTGAATAGCGGAGTGCGCGCGGTCATAGATGCAGACCGAGCCGCGCTGGGATGCGCCCTTCTCGTTGTAGTAGATGCCGACACGGTCGCCGCCGCGGGTGATCATGCTGGTGTCGACGCCGTAGCGGCGCAGGGAGTTGACAGCTGCCTGACCGATTGCGTGTGTCGGCAGCTTGGTGACGTAAGCCACGTCCAGACCGTAGTTGGCCAGCGAAACGGCAACGTTGGCCTCGCCGCCGCCGAAGGTGAACTCCAGGTGGTCAGCCTGTACAAAACGCTCGTAGTTGTACGGCTGCAGACGAACCATCAGCTCGCCGAAAGTAACGATTTTCATGTGATTTCCTCCGTGTTTTTATGATTATTGTTTGCCGACCAGATGAATCGCAAATCCGCAGATTTCATCCGACAGATAGATTGCATTCAGGGTGCCGTCTGTCTTGTATTTGGCGGTGGCGTCGTTGAAGGAAAAGCCGCGTGTTTCCAACTCGGCTTTGGCCGCCGCAACATCCGGCGTACCAATGGCAATGTGGCCGTTTTTGCCCATATACGGTTCCTTCATCAGTTCGATGTCGCCGGCAAAAAAGGAGCTGTTGCCCTCTTTGACTGCAAAACCGAACAGGGTTTGGAACATCTCGGCAGCTTTTTGCGCCTCTTCCTTGTTTGCAGCATTGATGCCGATGTGTGCCAGTGAATACTTAACCATTGCGCGCCTCTTTCACGATCTCAACCGACTTCTTGCACAGCTCGGTGATTTCGTCCCACTTGCCGTTGTCGATGAGGTCAGCGGTAACCATATACGAGCCGCCGCAGGCAGCGATGACCGGGTTCTTGACATAGTCCGCGAGGTTTTTCAGCGAGATGCCGCCGGTCGGCATAATCTTAAACATCGGGAACGGTGCATTCATGGCCTTAATTTTGGCAATACCGCCGGACTGCTCGGCGGGGAAGAACTTGAGCACTTCCAGACCAAACTTGTAGGCGGTGTGATAGTCGGTCGGGGTGGTGCAGCCGGGGAAGATCTGGATGCCGACCTTCTGGCAGTAAGCAACGATTTCAGGGTCCATGCCGGGGGTCACGATGAACTGGGCACCGGCAGCCATGGCTTCGTCAACCTGCGCGGTGGTGAGCACTGTGCCGGCGCCGACCAGCATTTCCGGGAAATTCTCACGCATGGCCTTGATGGCGATGGCCGCGCCTGCCGCACGGAAGGTAACCTCCGCTACCGGCACGCCACCTGCAATCAGGGCCTTAGCCAGCGGGATTGCGTCACGCTCGGGATGGTTGAGCTTGATGACCGGCACAACGCCGATGGACTGAACTTTTTTTTCCATTTCATTCATTGCGATCTTCCTCCGTGTTTCATATTATGAAATGCCGTTTCATAAATTTCTTTGATGCTTTTATTATAAAACTTTACCGTCAGATTGCAAGAGTTTTTCACAAACAATCTGTGCAAAGTTTCCCTTGTTTTTTTGGTGAAAATACATTAAAATGGAACAAAGTTTTATAATGTGGAACGAAAGGGGCCTCGTTATGGCAGAATCCTCATCTGTGCAGTCGCTCGACCGTGCGTTTGATTTGCTGGAGCTGCTGTGCAAGAGCAGGAATGGAATGAGCATCGGCGCGTTGTCGGCCGAAACCGGCCTGCACAAGAGCACGGTGCACCGTCTGCTGTCGAGCATGTGCACGCGCGGTTATGTGCAGCGTGATGCGGTGACCAGTATTTATCGCGCCGGCATGCGTTTGTGCGAACTGAGCAGTTTTATCATGGACAATTTGGATGTGGTGGAGCGTGCGCGCCTGCCGATGGAGCGTTTAAGCCGGGAAACCGAGGAGACGGTGCATCTGGTGATGCAGGAGGAGCACGACATCGTTTATATTCATAAGGTGGAAAGCGACCGCGGTGCGATTCGCATGTTTTCGCGTATCGGCATGCGCCGGCCGCTGTATTGTACGGGAGTGGGCAAGGCGATTCTTGCCACTTGGCCGGACAGCGAGGTGCATGCCCTCTGGCAGGAGAGCGACGTTAAGCCGTGGACTGCGCATACCATTGTGTCCGAGGATGCCTTTTTCCATGAGTTGGAGCGAGTGCGCCGACTGGGTTATGCGCTCGATGATGAGGAAAACGAGTTGGGTGTGCGCTGCATTGCCGCTGCGATTCCGGACTATCGCGGCCGTGCGTCCTATGCAGTTTCGGTTTCCGCGCCAATCAGCCGCATGTCGGATGAGCGCATCGGCTTGCTGCGCGGTCCGTTGCTGGCAGCATGCGATGAGATAGCGGCGGCCTTGGGCGGGAGTATGAGCCGGATGTGATACACTGGCGCAACCGGATGGATTTTCCGGAGTGGGATGGAAGAACAGGAGTGAGGGAATGGCAGTTACATTGGCGGAAATCGCGGCGCTGGCAGGCGTTTCGCGCGGCACGGTGGACCGTGCGCTGAACAACCGCGGACGGGTAGACCCCAAGGTGGCCGCGCGGGTGCGGCGTATCGCGGTGGAAATGGGATACCGGCCCAACCGAGCGGGCAGGATGCTGGCATTGGCAAAGCATCCGATTAAAATCGGTGTGATTGTACAGTCGGTGGAAACCATGTTTATGCATATGGTATATGAGGAAGCCAGCCGCGCCTGTGCGCGCTTGAAAAGCGAGGGCGCGGAGGTGTTGCTGCGCCCGCTGGAGGGGGTAGACGCTTCGCGTCAGCTCGACGCGATTGACGAGTTGGTTGAGAAAGGCGTGAACGGCCTTGCGGTAACGCCGGTAGAGGATGACGCGGTGCGTGCGCGTCTGCGGTCGCTGTCCGGTGAGATGCCGGTGGTCACGTTTAACACGGATTTATCGGAATCCGGCCGCTTGTGCTATATCGGATCGGATAATTATGCCTGCGGACGCGCCTGCGCAGGGTTGATGAATCTGCTGCTTGCCGGCGGCGGCGAGGTGCTGGTTGTGGCGGGACAGGAAAACAACCTGTCGCACCGGCAGCGCGTAGAGGGCTTTTGTGACGAAGCCGCGTCGCATTTTCCGGATTTGAAGCTGCTGCCGCCCGAGACCTGCGGGGACGATCAGCAGCTTGCCCATGATATTGTATGCCGAACGGTGCAGGAGCATCCGCAATTGCGCGGTGTGTATGTTTCAGTCAACGGACAGATTGGCGCATGCGACGCACTGCGCGAACTGGGATTACAGGGAAAGGTGCATTTGATTTGTCATGACCTGTCCGAGGTCAACGCGGAAAACATCCGCGCGGGCCTGATTGACTTCTTGATTGATCAGGACGCGCATTTGCAGGGTGTGCGGCCGGTGGAGCTGCTGCTTGACTATTTGCTGGTAGGAGAAAAACCGGAAAACGAGCGCATCTTGGCGCGGATTGATATCCGCAACCGATATAATGTGTAAGCGCAGCAGCAAAGAAGGAGGCAGTGCATGATGGAACAGGTACAGCTGCCGCGCGGCGTTTTGACTCATTTCGGCGTGGCCGCTGGGGAGAAAAAGCTTGCACTGGTGCTCTGTCCGGGCGGCGGCTATGAATTTTGCTCGATTCGGGAGGGCGCGCCGGTTGCGCGGGCGTTTGCGCGGGACGGCATCGAGTCGTTTGTGCTGGAATATGACTGCACGGATGCGCCGCTTGGCAAGCAGCCGGTGCACACGCTGTCCGCAGCAGTTGCATGGGTGCGGGAGAACGCGGCGCGCTTCGATGTAGATGCAAACCGCATCGCGGTCGGCGGATTTTCTGCGGGTGCGCATCTGGCGGGTACGCTGGCGGCGGTTTGGAACAAGCCGGAGTGGTTTGACGCAGGCACCAACCTTGCAAAACACCGGCCGTATGCGGCGGTGCTGGGGTATCCGGTCGTGACTGCGGGCGAATATGCCCATCGCGGCAGTTTTGTGCGTCTGGCGGGGGAGGATACCGCGAGACAGCAGGTGTTTTCGCTGGAAAAACTGGTGGATGCGGACACGCCGCCGATATTTTTATGGCACACGCTGACCGACGCGACCGTGCCGGTCGAAAATACGCTGCTGTTGGAAGCCGCGCTGCGCAAAGCGGGCGTATCGCATGAGGTGCATCTGTTTCCGCATGGGGTGCACGGGCTGGCGCTGGCGGATTTTGAAACCTACGACCCGGCGCGCGGCCGCCGTCCGGACCGGCATCTGGCCCGGTGGCAGACATTGTGCGCGGAGTGGCTGAAGGAGTTATAACCATGGAAATACGACACACGCAGCTATCCGACTTGCCGGTGCTGCTTGAGATTTTTGCGGGTGCGCGTCGTTTTATGGCGGAAAACGGCAATCCCAACCAGTGGGGCGACCATACGCCCACACGCGAAATGTTAGAGGAGGATATTGCGGCGGGGTGCAGCTATGTCTGTATACAGGATGGACGTATCGCAGCGACGTTTTGCTTTTCCACGGCGGGCGAGCCGACCTATCGGGTGATTCGAGAGGGCGCGTGGCTGGATGACGCGCCCTACGGCGTGGTGCATCGTATCGCGGCAGCCGAGCAGGGCCGCGGCGCGGCGGCGTACTGTCTGGAGTGGTGTCTGGAGCAGTGCGGCAATATCCGCATTGACACGCATCGTGACAACAAGCCGATGCAGCGGCTGCTCCAGCGACTGGGTTACACCTATTGTGGACTGATTGATTTGGAAAATGGACGCGGTGAGCGGCTGGCCTTTCAAAAACGGCAGGAATAAGCGTAAAGAAACCACCTTGAAAAGAGGTGGTTTTCTTTTTGATAAAAATAAAATGAAAGATTGACTTTAATAAAATTAAAGTATATACTGAAGATACCGAAAGACTAACTATTAAAAGTCAAGGCTAAAAATGTGGATTGGCAAAAAACGTAGACGGATCAAAAAAGGTATAGCAAAGCTGACGTCCGTTAGGACGCCTCCGCAGAACTATGAAAGCAACGAGGTTATGCTGCGGCATAGGGTCTCTGGGACTTCTCCATGGCGTAGATAAGGCGCACCAGCTTTTTGGCGGCATGAGAAATCGCTACGTTGTAGTGCTTGCCTTCGGCTCGCTTCTTGGCGAGATAGGCAGAGAAGGTTGGGTCCCAAAGGCAAACGTATTTAGTAGCGTTGTAGATCGCATAGCGCAGATATCTGGAGCCGCGTTTCTCCATGTGCGAGTAAGTCCCGGATAAGGAGAGTTGTCCGGATTGGTAAGTAGACGGCGACATACCGGCATAGGCCAAAATCTTATCCGGAGAATCAAAGCGAGAGAAGTCACCAATCTCGGCCAGGATCATAGCGCCCATGCGAATGCCAATGCCGGGGATGGTTGTAATGGGAGAATGAATTTCATCCATCATAATCTGAATGGCCGCTTCAATGTCGTCAATTTCCGCATCCAGTTCCCGAATCAACCGGATGGTATGCTGTAGCTCCAGAGATTTAGCGGGCATAACAGAGCCAACAGAGAGTCTGGCAGCATCTCGAAGTTCCGTTGCCATATCCCGTCCGTAGTGCCCTCTGGATGCTTCTTTCAGGAGTGTCTTCAACCGAGTCAGATGAACACCTGCAATCTGCTTGGCTCCTGGAAACTCGCTAAGAAGTGCGTAAACAGAGGCCATGTGGAGAGTTGGAACCAACTTTTCCAGTTCAGGAAACAAGATGGTAACCAAACGAGAAACAGATTGCTTTAGCTTAGCCCTCTCTTTAACCTTATCGAATCTGTATCTTGTGAGTGACTTCAGTTCCTCATTGTGGTATGCTGTGTCCGTGTAGGACTTGAGGTCCACATCAGACATGAGCATAGTCGCAATGGTTCGTGCATCAACACGGTCTGTCTTCGTTTTGCGAAGGCTGAGGCTTTTACGGTAAAGGTTGGTGTGCAGCGGATTGATGACGTAGGTGGCCAGACCTTTGTCAAGCAGAAATCCGAGGAT